>JAGNHS010000025.1 GCA_018001635.1 Pseudomonadota bacterium
GACGATGACCATGTATTTGTCGCTGGATCAAAAAGTTGTGAGGAATTATAATAAGAGCCAACTCCGTTAAATCCACCACTTATGAGAACCTTGTTATTGGGAAGAAGAGTTGCCGCATGGTTAACTCTAGCGCCCCCCATCGATCCGGTCGCCGTCCATAAACCAGTATTGGGATCATAAATTTCGCCACTACTTAAAACACTTGAGTTTCTTCCGCCGGCGACAAGAACCTTTCCATCAGAAAGTAATGTGGCCGTATGCTCTCTTCTGGCAGTATTAAGATTTCCAGTGCCAACCCATGTATTAGTAAGTGGGTTATAAATTTCGCAAGAATCGAGATTATTCGTAGAACTATTCCTACCTCCTACAAATAAGAATCTTCCATCGTTTAATTTAGTAACTGTATGCTCGCTTCTTCCAATAAGAATTTGCGTGCTATCATCTCCCCACAACTCCGTTAGCGGATTAAAATGTTCTACATCGCCTAAAGCCATTGAAGCTCCAAGATAAGTACCCCATCCCCCCAGAACTACCGCCCTGCCATCGCTAAGTAGTATAGAATTGTGGCCATATCGAGACTTGAACAAAGAATCACCTATAGTCCACGAATTAGTTGTCGGATTATAAATCTCTACAGAATTTGAGGGGTTGAAACCAGTAATAAAACCACCACTAATCAATACCTTTCCCGAATCAAGCAATACGGCCGAGTGGTTATATCTTCCGATATTTAAAGTCCCCGCATTTGTCCATGAATTGTTAGTTGGATCGTAAATTTCAGCTGAGTTAAGAATTGTAACATTATTATACCCACCGCTAATAAGCACCTTGCCGTTATCAAGTAAAGTAGCAGAGTGCTGAAATCGGCCACTGTTCAATTGGGATCCAACTGTCCAGAGGCCAGTTGAAGGATTGAAAATATCTACTGTTTTATATGGGTTGCTACTGTTAGATCCTCCTACAATCAAAACTCTACCATCATCAAGCAAAGTGGCAGTATGATACTCAATTCGATTTTGAATTGAGCCACCAGAAGTCCATACACCCGTTGCGGGATTATAAATTTCCGTAGTGTAGACATTGGCGCCACCAACTACCAGAACCGTTCCATTATTTAGAAGTGTAGCTGTATGATATTGACGTCCAGTAGTTAATAACCCGGTTGATGACCACGAATTAGTACTGGGATTATATATTTCACAACTTCGTAAGTTTCCAATTCCACCCACCACTAATACAGTCCCATTTTGTAATAATGTTGCTGAATGTGCGTTGCGAGAAGTGGACATATTAGCGCTAACTGTAAACTTCCCTAATGAAGGATCGTAAATACCAGTCTTATTTGAAGTTGAAGACGAACCATAGCCCCCTGTGATTAGAATTTTTCCATCTTGAAGCACTGTTGCTGTTTTGGAGTGTCCATTGTGAATCTCATTAGTTAAAAAACTAAAAACGCCAGAACTATTGTTTCCATTTGGAAAGCTTACATCAATAGCGTAACTAGAACTTGAATTGCTTGTTATTGAGGTTTTATTTTTAGCAGGGTTACTAACAACTATGGCGCAATTTGAAAGAATAAAAGAAACGAATACTAATGCAGTAAAGCTATGTATAAGACTGAATCTAGAAGTAACCTTAACCTCATCAGTCTCCATACCTTTATTATACGATGACTTTTGAGATGCCTAAATTATCTTCATGTTAAAAATTAAGCCAGTAAACGAATCAAATTAATATAGATTTTAAACTAATTTAACTAAGACTTAACAAATTAACTCACGGTTCACTACCTACTCATCAAAATCAAGAAGCTAGAGTTTAGTCCGATACTGAAAAGTGAGGATCTTTTTTCTAAATTTACTCGTAGGATATTTTTTCTTCTGGGGAACAACTAGTTTTTCTCAAAACTTTTCTCCTGGAGAAATGATAAGCATTTTTGAAGCAGCAGAGACCCTGAAAAACCCTTTCGACAAAGCGAGCACGCTATTTGTTTGTGTCGGTCAGTCACCTAGTGTTGTTGCGGCAGCAATGAGTTTAGACTCGGAGCTTCATCAGGTATTTCTACCCATTTCTGAGCTTAGAACATCTGGAGTCAAACTCAATAAAATCAATAAAGAACTGACAAAAAGACTCAATTCTCATCTCGAAAAATTTTTAGTGATCCCTAATGGAATAAAAAAAATAGTTTTGTACGATGTTGTATATAGTGGAACAAGCGCAGAACTAACTAGAGATTATGTCGAGAACTATTTAAGAACAAAAAATATAACTTTAGAGGTACAATCGGCAATATTTAGCGATCTAGGCACTGACGGTTACATAGAAACGGCTAAAGAGCTTAATGCGATATTGGTGCCAATCGACCAGAAATTGCATGGTCGAATTTGGAATGGTGATTTCAAAGAATTTGCACCCTACGGACGTGCAAAGGTATTCGATCTTAAAGCCCCTCTTCCCGATCCTGCCAAGCCTCGGGATTCCTATAGTGGGCTGGTTAATCTCCTGCGTAATTCTCAAATACAAATGACCCTGCCTTGTAGAAGACTTTTGCAAAATATAAAACTCTCCAATTCTCCGACTTTCAATTTCTAAGTTCTCACTCCATAATGACAAGTATGAAAAATTTATTCATCAAAGGTTTTTTATTAAACTGCCTTTTTATGCATGCGACTGGAAATGCGAAACTCGTTGAAAGCAATATTGAATACAAAGAGGGTAAAAGCACTCTGGAAGGTTATCTTGTTTATGATGACGCCATTCAAAATCGGGCTCCTGGTATTTTAGTCACACACAATTGGATGGGAATTAGCGATACCACTAAGTATGAAGCTCAAGAGTTAGCAAAAAAAGGTTACGTAGCGTTTGCCGCAGATATTTACGGCAAAGACATTCGGCCTAAAAATCAACAAGAAGCCGGAGCTTTGGCAGGTCTCTATAAAAAAGATCGTAAGCTCTTCCGCGAAAGAATGAAGGCGGGACTTAAGGCACTTTTAAAACAAAAAAATGTTGATTCAAAAAAAATTGCGGCCATTGGATTTTGCTTTGGAGGAACGGGCGTTATTGAACTGGCTCGATCGGGTGCAAAGATCAACGCAGCAGTATCATTTCATGGGGGCCTAGACTCACCCAAAGCTGAGGATGGGAAAAATATAAAAGCAAAAATTCTTGCCCTCCACGGAGCCATCGACCCCTACGTGTCGACTGATGAATTAACTGCTTTTGAGGATGAAATGAAAAAATACAATGTCGATTTTCAAATTATTAAATATGGAGGCGCCGTTCACTCCTTCACCGACAAAAGCGCTGGAAACGACATAAAAAAAGGTGCGGCCTACAATGAATCCGCCGACAGAAGATCGCACTTAGCTATGGATCAGCTCTTTAAAGAAATATTTTAAAAATAAAAAAAGGTCGCTTGAAAATTCTTTAAAGGAATCTTCAAGCGACCTTTACCTTAATACATATCGATTAAAATCAACCCCAAACCCAAGGTTTGATTTTCCAAGTTTTAATAGACCATGTTGCCACCAGTGCCACGGCCCACATTTGGAAAAATCCTGCAATCACCCAACCCGAAACTAAATCCCAGGTGTAAGGAGTTACGGCAAACATTACAAAAATTTTTCCAGCCTCAAAGCATCCAAAATAAAGTGCGAAGTGCCAGGCCTCACTCCATCCCTTTCCTTTATATCCTATAGAATAAATCCAGAACAAAAAGAAACCCACTAAAGCTTGTCCCAAAAACATATAGGGTAAAGTTGTGTTCATTTCACCAGCAGGGCGCCACAAACTAGCCGTGGCCATGTAAGTGTCCTTCAAAAAGACTTGGTGAATTAAAAAGTCCGTTGCAAAAACAGTCAGAATGCTCCACAGAACACCCCACCAAAATTTATTTTTCATAATGATTCCTCCACCCATAACGCTAACCGCGCAGTCTCGAATAAGCAATATAGGTCTAGATTCAAAACTAAATTAAAGTTTGTTCTTATAAAAATCTAAAAGATTCTGAGTAAAAACTCGACCTCTTTCAGTGGATCTAAAATGTGGTTTATAAACAGCACAAATCTTGTCGTAAAATACAGGAGCATCTTCAACTACTTCTATTTCATTTGAATTAAGCATATCCACGACTCTCTCGGGTAATATGGCATAACCCGCCTTAGAGAGAAGCATTTGAGCCAAAAATTCTAAACTGGAAGATTCAAGAATCGAATCCACTTGAAACCTTTTAACTTTCAACTTTTTAAGAATGCTTTGAGTTTGTTTTAGGCTCGGTTCAATCATTAAAAGTTTAGAGTCACGTAATTTTTTGTGTCGCCACAAAGAAACCCTGTCGTTACATATTTCCTTAATAATAAAATCTTGATGACGAATTGGATTCACCACAATCGCTATATCTAGGTGCGAACTAAAAACTCGCTCGGCCATGACTCTGGACAATCCATGCTCAATTTGAAAATTAATTTTTGGATATTTTGCTAAGAACTGAGCCATGAACTTAGGCAAAAGATATTGTGCAACTACTGCATGACAACCCAAACGAATCATCCCCTGTGGATTTTTAGATTCGTCCTCTAAGTGGCTTAATAAGTTATTCCAAACCCCCAATAAAGTTGAAGCTTCACGATAAAGCAATTGACCAGTCGCACTTAATTCAACACCTCGCTTAGATCGTATAAAGAGTTTTAATTTTAAAAGAGCTTCCACACGCTTTATCGAATGACTTAGAGCAGGTTGAGTTATCCCCAACTTCTCCGCAGCTCTCGAAAAATTTTTAGAGCGAGCGGCTTCAATAAAATAATTCAAATCCACGGGATTAATCATTAATTCTATTTATTATAGTTAATATTTATATTCATTATATTTATGCATTAAAATTGACTAATTTCTGCTCTAACCCCTTAGGGGATGGAGGATATAAAATGAAAACACTTTCAAACGCCTTAATTAAATTCGGAGTATTATTAGCCTTAGGCGCTCAAGCCCAAACGGAGCCGATCACTGTAAAGCTGAGCGAAAAAACCGTAACGCTTGATGTGGCTATCGATCATTTAAATCTTAAATTTTCGCGTGCAGGCTACAGCTTACCCGTAGTGAAAGTTTTATTACCCTCACTTGCCGACGTCACCATACTGGATCATAGAAACTTTAGAGAAAAAGCCCCTTGTTTGGCTAGCTTTGATGCCCAAACCCCCGAAGAAGTTATTCAAGATCGAGTTGGGGTTGAGGCGGTAGATTTCACCATCAAACTCAACAAAATTCTAAATCCGGACTCAGAAAAGAAAACTTGCATTGTTACTTTAGAGGAAACCGTTGAAGGAAAAATACGTGGTTTTAAATTTGAACATCAACGATACCTTAGCGTTGGACAAAGAAACATCAACGATTGCAGATAAAATTACTTAAAACTCAGAAGAGGCCCTTGTTGCGGATTTATACTTGGGCCTCTAGACTAATCTTATGAGCAGCCGACTAGGATTTAGCTTCATAATTTTAGCAACCTTCGCCAATCCTATGCAAGCCGAGCTTCCCTGTAGCACTACTGACATCAATACGGCACGGGCCAACGCACTAGCCCCAAAACTTTCAGCAGAACAACGAATCACTTTGATGGTTGAAACTCGTAAGATTTTAGAAAGAATGCGCGCAGAAGACAAAAGTGAAATGCCAAGATCCTTTTACCTAAGTTGCAAACGTTCATATGAGGAGATTTTTGTAACACTATACGATAACGCCCCTAATCAAGCCAAAGGCCGAGCAGATTTTAAAGAAAGTGTCGGTGATTTTTTTGCCTTTCGAGACGATTTGAGCAATGCCATTTTATTCTATGACGATGCCGCAAAAATAAATCCTCAAAATTCAGAACTACGATTAAAAGCTTGGCACATTTTTATGAATTTAGAATCACGAAAGCTCTTAGAAATGTCGCCCGCCGAAAGAGAAAAACATCTACCTGTTTACAGAAGAGAATCACTCAGAAGAATTGACGACATCGCAGCCTTAAAATCAGATAA
Organism: Pseudomonadota bacterium; assembly: GCA_018001635.1. Taxonomy (GTDB): domain Bacteria; phylum Bdellovibrionota; class UBA2428; order UBA2428; family UBA2428; genus JAGNHS01. The sequence continues at coordinate 6,015 of JAGNHS010000025.1, forward strand.
CAATAACATTGCAGCCGAAGTGCTTCTAGGTAAAGCCGATCTCAATATTTTAGAAGGAAATTGGCAAGAAGGCATAAAATTGCTCGATCAAGTTCTAGCTAAAACACCAAACAACCTCGAAGCACTCAATCTGAGCGCTAAAACTCTGCTACGAAACAAAATGTTTGATCAAGCCACCCCTAAACTTGAAAAACTGACTAATTTTCCAGAATACGAAAAATGGGCCTTCGATCAACTCATTCTAATTTATTTATCTTCAGAAAAATCTAACGAACTCGCTGAAATTTCTAACAGAGCCCTTAAGAAATATCCCAATGAGGCTTTGTACTATATAGGCCGTGGTTTATCTTTACTTTACAATCAAAGAATTGATGAAGCTCAAGAAGTTGTCAAAAGTCTTTCTAAAATTAAAAACAAACCCAAAGATCTCACCAATAAATTTACCGCATTACTTTTAGAAATTTTAGGCGACCGTGAAATCACAGCTGGAAAAATCAGCCGTGGAATTATTTATTACAAAAAAGCCATTTCACAAAGCACAGAAAGTCGCTACATTCGCAGCAAAACCGCCCTCGCGTTATTAAATTATGCAAGAAGCAAAAACTTCATGCCTGCTGAAACCATGGCTCAAGATATGGATTTCGCCATAGATTATGCACTTCCCCTCACTCGAGAAGCCGTCGTTAGCGAAGACCTCCTACTCGATATTATTGAAATTTGTGTGCATTCAAACAAAGAAAAATTTGGCCCTGAATTATGCGATCGCTATCAAAAAGATTTTAAAACATTCAAAAGCTTTGAAGGCTTATTAAATTGCTCCAAGCTCTACAATCAAGCTTCTCAAAAAACCAAAGCTCGCGAAATGCTTGAAGCCGCTATGAAAGAACAACGATTTGCCACTAAACAAAGCCAAATATTTAAAGAACTTCAAAGAATCGGACTATAATTAATCTCAGATAGCTCTATTTTGAATGAACCGAAGTTGAAGCTGGTTCTCTTTCACGACATAGATTTTTAACCACAACATCTCTAAAAGGCTTAATCTTCTCCATTCCATCTGGACTCAATAAATCTGATTTCACCTTATCTAAATCCCTAGAAGCTCTTTGATTGGCTCGAGTTAAAGCTGTTTTTACTTTAATCGCTTTATCATGACTTAAAATCTCGCGACAATCATCGCCAACACCCACGAAAGATTGACTACAAGATCCATAAAGCAACTCATAAAGTTTCTCAGTATAAGTTCTATCTCTTTTTAATTTTTCCGACAGATTTGCTCTTTTGGATGCTTCAAGCAACGTCAACCTTTGACCAATCTCCTCAGAATCAAAAGGTTTAAAGGGCACATGAATTTGATTGTTTTCTATTTCAATTGTTTTAAAAAAATTAAACATAAAAGCTGTTTTCGCAAACTGCCCATCGGCAGTTAAATTCGTACTCGTGGGATATACAGGCAATCCCACACCTTCACTGTCATCAATCATCTGATCATTTAAATTTTTTTCTGCAACTACAAGTGGTAAATTTACCCGACGTTTCTCATAGGCTTTTTTATCAAAATAAAGCGGAAGTGTTTCCACACTTCGAGCTCCTTTGCCACATTTATAAAAATCATGAACCTTACCCAAATCTCTTTGTTTATTTAAGTTATATTCTGGAATTAAAGAAGCACAGAGCAACTCTTCTGGCTCTGCTACAAGCAGAAGTTTAGCCTGAATTTCCAAACTATCTTCTTGTGCAAGTTTTGAGCTAATATATTTATTGTAACTAGTAATGGGTTTTAAACCCGTTTTTACATATTCGTCGGCCTCAGAAGATGCTAATTTATTATAAGCTGAAATTTTCAAATATGCTGAAACACAATTATAAAGCAAATCTTGTTTATAATTTGGATTTATATCCGGATGCATAACATTGACCGGTATCATATAGCTACTCAATGATTGCCTCCAATTATTCTTCAAATTTTCACATTTAACATCAGCAGTATCTAAGCTTCTTCCAAGGTCTTTTATCGACTCCTTTGAACGCTCAATAACTGACTCTCTATCACCTAGAAAAGCTTTGTTATAAAACAATTTACACTCAGATAATTGCTCACTGTTAAGTAAAGGAGGATTTTTTAAACTAGCTTCCAAAGTTTCTTTAGCTTGCTTTATTCTAGTTTCCTGAAGAGTGTTTTCCGAACTACTTTTAATCGAAGTGGCAATCAAATCGGCTGCCTTTTTTAATCGATTGGGTGCAGGAACTTGATCTTTAGAAACTTCCGATGAAGCTTTTGAAGTTGTCTTTGAATTCGCAGCGTTTTTTACCTTAGTATTTGTGCTATTGGCTTCACGAGAGTTATTAGGCTTCTCTTTTGCCTCTAAATTTTTTGCAACTTCTTCTAGTAAAACTTCCTTGGTAATTTTACCAGCTTTTTCCAATTGAGATAAATGTAAAATCTCATCTTCTAGGGCTTTTTGTTTTTGATAATCTTCCACAAAATCAGGATTCATAGATCTAATTAGAGCTTCAGCTTGTTGATAGTTTCCCTGTGACATCAGCAAATTAATCCCTTCAGTAAGATTAGGAGGTGAAATCACCTGGTCACTTGAAGTAAAGGCCTTGACTAATTCCTTTGATTTTTGCGCATCTAAAAACTGCTGCGTAAACACAGAACTTGTACCTGCGGTTTTAACTTCTGGTGTAGTCGCTTTAAATGTTTCGGGCCCTTTAATTTCTACACCTGTTTTTGCCACTCCAGTTTTTGCAGGCTCAACTTTAGTGGGATCCTCTTTAGGTTTAAAGTCTTCAGTGCTTCGCTCTTGGGTATCAGTATTTTTTGCGCCAGATCCGCTATCACTTGAAACATGCCGTTGATTATCTTGTGAATCGCTGGAAGCAGTCTGTGCCTTATCTTGCGTTCCATTGTTCTGGCTCAAGCCATTTTGCTGGGTATCAACCGAAGCTGTTTCACTTGGTGTTCCAGTTCCGCTATCGCCCTTTGAATCTTTAGCTTGATTTCCACTACCCTTTATTGGCGCTGAGTTAGAGGCTCCACCACTTGAAGTAGTCGAAGATGAACTAGAAGAAGAATCCCCATTGCCATGCACTTGTTTAGCACTAGTCGAAGCGGGGCTTCTCTCATTTTCCTCAACCAAGTCCGCAGATCCACCACTGCCCGTTGACCCATCAAGATTAGATGAAACCAATGGTATTGAAGTGGGTGCACCAGGAAGAGAGGGAATAATATCTTCTGTAGGAATTTCAAGATTCTTTGATTGGCCAGCTTGATTAGTTAATCCCTTAGAATTCGATGCCACTTTTTTATTAACAACGGGACTACCGTCTAAAGCCACTTCGTCGCTAGGCGAGTTCGTCGCCGTTGATTTAGTACTTTTTTCTTCAACTAAATTTGCTTTTGATGAATTCGATATTTCTCCCCCACTTGCAGCCATTTTTTCGATTCTTTTTTCAAAGTCTGTAGATGTAGCACCCTCTTTAGCAAGAGCGCCAGCAGCACTCCCTTCGTCCATTTGAGAGTGAACAAGTAGTCCAGCCGATTCAAGTGGCTCACTGATTTTAGCCAAGAGTTCGGGATTAACATTACCATGAGAAAGTATATCCACAAGTTCTTTTGAAAATCCCTTGAGATCATCTTTAGAAGGATCTTCATCAATTTTTACTTTGGCATACTTCTCTTGAAGCTGTTTGATTTTTAATTTATCGGCCTCACTCAAAGCAAGAGGCCCTAAAATGTCTTCGAGTTGAGCTAACAATTGAGGGCTATTTTTTAAAATTGCATATTGAAGCAAAAAATTTCTTCTCATATCGGCAATGCTCGTTGTGCCCGCACTTAATGAAGATTGAATCGAGGTGACACAAAGCTTGGGGTTGGCCATACATGATTTTAAGTCGTCCCAAACAACACCTGCTCGGGCGCCCTGAGAAAGACCCCCTAAAGCTAAACTTAATAAAAACTGAACACGAAATACACGCTTTCTCAAAAATGCAAAACTTTGGCTCTTAACAAAACCCCATGCCCTCATTCGCATATTCAGTAATTTCAGGGACTTTGCGCCCATGCGCCGAAAATGCCCCCACTCCCCTTACACCTATCGTCGCATTCTTCGTGCCACCTGAGCTTTTTTAGAAAATTCTTTTCAAAATCGAGCATTTGTGTCATTTTAATAAGGTTTTCAAAAACTTATGCTCACAGCAATGACATTAGGAAATTTTGACGGACTTCACTTAGGGCACCAAAAGTTGCTCGCAAGCATGAAGGCATGGAAGGCAAATCAAAAGGTGCCTGTAAATTGCGCTGCCATGACCTTTGAGCCCCATCCTAGAGAAGTTCTCAGCGGTCAAAAAGTGCTTCGCCTCAATTCTCCTGAGCAAAAAATTAAAATCTTAAAACAATTCGGTATCGACGAAGTTCAGGTTATTAAATTCGACAAGGAATTTTCGCAAAAATCTGCAGATGATTTTTTAAATTTTCTCATACGACAACAGAAATTTCCGGTATCGTATTTGAGTGTAGGATCCAATTTTTTCTTTGGACGCAATCGCGAGGGCGATTCGGAATTTTTAAAAAGCTGGTGCGAAAAGCGAAGCATTCAACTCGACTTAGTGCCCGCCCTTGAAATGGGTGGCAACAATATTTCAAGCAGCCGCATTCGAAATTGTCTTTTCGAGGGCAATGTCAAAGCCGCAGCAGAGTTATTGGGACGAAATTACTCTTTCGAGGAAACAGTAAGCCACGGACATAGGCAAGGACATCTCTTAGGCTTTCCCACAGCTAATCTTATTCCTCCAGGCCCCAATCATGCTTATCAAATGTGCTTACCTAATAAGGGAGTTTATTTCACAAAAACAACTCTTTTAGAAACTAACGAAGTTTTTAACTCTGTCACAAACATTGGCGTGAAACCCACACTGGGCGATGGACACCCTCTTTGCATAGAAACACACTTACTTAACTATTCAGGAACATTGTATGAAAAAAGAATAGCTGTCGAATTTATCGACAGGATTCGTAGCGAAATGAAATTTTCATCGCTCTTGGAACTTCGCGAACAAATTCAAAAAGATATTGCATTTGCCAATCAACTACTAAGCACAATCTAGACACTGGCACCGACCTTGCATCCCACCCAGTAGGAGTTGTTTATGAAACGCTATGCATGCCTAATATTGCCGCTGATTTTTGCAGTTGCTTCGTGCAGTAAAGGACCACAAACCTTTATTCCAGGAGCAGTAGACTCTTTCACTATCGACTCTGAAGATCTCTACCAACAAGCCAACCAAATTCTACAAGCCGATTACATCTTCACTGTAGACGGAAGTTACTCTATGAAAAACAAAAGAGAGCTTCTCATCGACAGTCTCTCAGACTTTGCCCAAAGTCTTGTTAGCGAAAACATCAAATATCGAATTGGGTTTATCAACGGAAACGTTGATGCCGCTCAATACAGCACCATTAGCCAAAGCTTCATTGGCGGAATCACTATCGATTCCTCTCAAGCTGCATCTCTACAAAACAGTTTCATCGACCAACTTTACAGCTTAGGTGCTCCACTGGCTAAAAACACCACTCTTGGTCTTGAAGCCACATTGAAAACTATGCAAGCTCAAGGAGCTAGTTTTGTTAGAACTGGTTCTCAATTAGTTTACGTATTCGTATCCGACACCGATGACCTTTCTCAAAGTCGCTTAGGCGGAAGTCGAAGCGCGAGCAATTATGCTTCAAGCCTCAAAGCTTTCAAACCTAGCTCGGCTTTCGTCAGCTCTCGCTCTATCGTGATCACTGGAAACAGTGGTTGCACCGCAGACCCAACATACATCGATGAAAAAGTTGGAACACGCTTCATGGACACTACAAGATTATTGGATGCTCAATACCAACAAAATAGCTCCACATCAGTCACGGCTTGCGTAAAGACTTCGAACTTTTCTGCACTCCTTGATGATCTCGCTCAAGACGTGAGCAAACCTACTGACAAATTCGAACTTCAAATTGCTAACTTTGATCCTGATTCTGTGCATGTTTATGTTAACGGAGCTGAAAAAACCAAAGGAACACAATGGAATTTATCGGGTAGCACTGTCGTGTTTACAGCTGGAAACATTCCCGGACTTAGCCACAGCGTAAGAATCACTTATCTTCCTAAATTCACTCTTTCAGTAACTCCAAATTTAAGCAATCTAGTCGTGACTGTTAACAGCGTTCAATATCCACAAGACGCCACTAACGGTTGGACTTACATTTCTAGCGAAAACAGATTGGTGTTCCACGGATCTGCAGTTCCAGGCAACGGAGCTGTCGTGAATGTTGCTTATACCGGAAATTAAAAATTAATGGCCTGAGGATAGGCCAATTTTGGGGGGATTTTGTGATGCATAAATTGGGTTGGTTGCTTTGTGTCAGCACTCTAGCGATTGCACTTCATTTCACTCAAAAAGAAACACACGACCAAGTGGCTCGCGACATTGCCAACTCAAAACAACTAGACATTGAAAACGCTCAACACCCCATGGAACCCATCGACCAACGCCACCTCAATGCACTCAAAGAAATCCAAAAGGCCATCGACTAATTTTTTAGGGTATAGACCCTAAAATTTTCATGATTTTATTGAAAATATTTCATTCTCAAGAGCTTTTTTTAAAAGAAGACTTGCCTAAAATTAGATTCCGTATAATGCTACGCGGCACCGTGAAGATTATAGCCCTAGGCCTAAGCCTACTCTTTCTTAGTCCTCAATTTGCAACGAAGGCTTCAGCTAATCCTACTTGTGAGTCTGAACTATCCGCACTCACCCCGCATTTAAAAAACTACAATCAAGAAAATTACGAAAAATCCTTTCATAAATGGAATGTTTTTTTCCGCGAAAGAACCACGCTTAACGAAAGCGACGTTCTTAGTGAACTCAAAAACAATCACCCTGCTGGAGTTGAAAGTCTTTTGGCTATGGCCGATGCACTCAACCCAAATTATGACTGGAGTCTCTCTCGACATTTAAGTCGCTATCCACAAATTGGACTTAGCGTAGTTTTCAAAACTGAAGACATCAGCCAAGTCGAAACTCGTTTAAGCTATTCCAAACGACAACTCATAGTGAAATGGCCTCGAGAGGGCACACAAAGCCTTGGCCAAATACTTCGCGATCTTCGTAGTTTTTCTAGATCCATTGCTGATTTTTACACTCTTAGCGTTGCTCGCAAGGGCGAATTTTTTAGACTTCCCCTTTCTAAAAACACTCGCACTTATGCCGCAAGGGTGGCCGATGCTTACACTCAAGGAGAGCTTCACTTCTACTCTGTAGTTCGCGGTTTGAAGAATCACTTCCCTCAATACCCGATAGAATGGGAAGCCGCAAAAGACACTCTCTCTGAAAATCCACCCAAGTCCTACACTCATCGTATTTTGATGCTGCTCTTTAAATCTAACTATAAATTTTATTTAAAACACGTATGGAATCAGGCCGATTACGATTCCTTCGAGCGTCTTTTATTAGATGCCCAAGCCCATGAAAAAAATCTTTTTGAAGTTGAAGCTGGATATAGAAAACAAGTCATTGCCCCTAGAATATTAGCGCACGCTCATATCGCTCAAAACCACAGAGTGTGGCGCCCCATAGTCACAGCCCTAGCCGCAGCTCTATTGGTCGGTGGCAGCTGGACTTACGCCAAACTCAATCCCCCCTTCCCCGACCCCATGATAACTATTACCCAAACCAGCTTTAAGCCTGTAGACATTGAAAAAGTCATCAAAGAAAGAGATGCGATTTTATCCAATGAAGATAAGCAAACATTGAGGTCATTACTTGAAATGTGGCGTAGTGATAGTAGCGGCATAAAGAGAGCCGTCATTGAAAACCAAATCAGTCAAATCTTCGAGAGCGCAGAACATAGAGCTGCACAAAAACGTCCGCCCACTATAAAGCCTCAGGATATCTCCGAGCCCCAAACTTTATTTGATGCTCCCCTAAAGTGATTAAAGTTTAGACAGTCGTTGGCGAATTGCGCCCGTTTAGAGATAAGTCTCCCTATAAACTACTGATTTCTGGTTGGCTTGGCTTTTGCAATCTATTCTATGTATGAAAAAATTATTAACTCACATAGACACCTTTTTTGTATCAACACTCTTATTGGGCGTTAGCCTCACTTTAACGACAACACACGTTCTCGATCAAAGTGCTAACCGCCGACCCTCAGGAGCGGAAAATACTTATGAACTTCATATCCAAAACCTTGGATTAGATGCTTCAAGCCGTTTGAATTCTCAAGAGAAGGTTTACATTCGAGTGACCTTTAATAAAAAATATGAAATGGAACTTGGAAAAAACAGCAGCTGGGCGCTCCATAAAGGAGACAACCTACCTCTCGATGTGAAACTCGACATTAATGATGCTTGGGTAAAAAATGATGGTTTAGATTTTACTGTTGAACTTGTCAGTGCTTCAGGATTTCAAAGCACTCTTTTAAACTGCACTACAATTGCTAAAGACATCAGTGTTTATAACCGTGCTTATCAATGTGCTGTTAAAGGAGAGAAGAACCCCATCATCTCTTATCGTTTAGCCAAAAAAGGTTCGCCCATTCCTGATGCTAACAGCTTAGCTTTTTCAAAATAAGCTCATTTCAATTATCTAAACAAAAAAGCCTTCTCCCCGTTAAAGGGAGAAGGCTTTTTTAATTTTAATTTAAATAGTTTCTACTTTTTGAAATATCCCGCAGGCCAATCAGGGCTTCGAATTCCACTTTTAGCAAAAACTGCATAAGCCGCATCACGTTCTTGAAGACTTTTATTAACAGCTCGAACTAGAACTTCATAATCATCAGCACTTTTAAAAGTATCAGTACCAGATGTATGAACTTGAGTTTCAAAGGCAGCACGTCCAAAACGATTTACAAACTCCCAAAGTTTTTTAGCATCGGCCACTTGGAGACGAACACAACCCGCTGAAGCAGGTCCGCCCAAATTTGGATAATATTTTTCATCAATACCGTGGAAAGCAATGTTTCCATTAAAAAACTGGGCATAAGGCATGGGTGATTGATGATACCTTGAAGATCGATGAGTTCTATTACGATAATGAAAACCTCTAAAGCGTCCAGATGGGGTTGCCTTTCCACCTCTGGCCGTTGAAACCACTGCAACCATTAATGCCTGTCCCCCAGAACGTAATACTAAAAATTCTGGAAAATCTTTAGGTCGCTTAAAAACTTCAATATCTAAATCACTAGCATTTACAGCTTGAGTTGAAAGTTCGGGAAGCTCCTTAGTTTTTTTCTTTAAAAACTCAAATAGAACGGGAAAAGCCTGATCAGCAGACTCAAATTCTCGAGCAATTTTCTCTTGAAAATATTTAGTATTAAACTTTGGAAGATCGGTAGAATCTTCAGCATCAAAATCATAATCATCAAAATTTGGATCCGTAGGATATGGATCGTTCAAACCATCTTCCACATCCTTAACTGGAGCTTCCGCTTTGGCAAAAGCAACAAATCCAAACATGAAAATACTAAAAACAGTTAATAACTTCTTATGCATTTCAAATCCCTTTCTCACACTCTAGAAGGCCTTGGAATTAATTGAGTGCAGTATTGGCTTCAAGAAGCATTGATCGATGTAAGAAAATTAAAGAAGACTCTCCACGTCAAAAGCGAGAAGGAGAACTACTTATGGCCCAAGTGATAGGGATGACGTTTGATTATTGTCCAAGCTCTATAGATTTGTTCGGAAGCAATGACTGCGGCTAACTCATGGGGAAGAGTTAGGGCCCCAAAAGACCAAAGCCAATCAGCGCGCTTTCTCTCCTCATCGCTAAATCCATCATGAGGGCCTATGGCAATATTTAATGTAGACACACCATGGACCTGTGCATTTTCAATTTTTTTTGCTAAGGCTTCCGAAGTCAACATCTTGGCACTCGGAGATGTATCACACAGCCACAAAGTTCCTTTTATAGATTTAAATTCTTCTCGAGCCATCACTTTGACAGTCGCAGGACTAAACTTTCCAGCTCGCAAGATATAATCTGAGAATAAGTCTTGGTAAGAACTTTGCTTGAAAGGATTCCTGGGTTCCTTTTTAGTTTTTTCTGACCAAAGCAAAATAAAGTTTGTTTTCATAAGGCGACAATAGATTATATGCAAAACTTGGCAACGACGAGAAAATTATCCCGAACGGTAAAAAGAGTCGTCATCTTCGACAATTCAATGCACAAATATCAAGATCTCATAAAGGAACTTGAAAAAGAAGACTGGGTCGTTCAAGCCGTTAACGACAAACAAAATGCCATTAATACTGTATTGAATTTTCAACCTTCACTCATCATCATCAATCTTTTCATGTCTAGCTCGAGCAACATTTCATTAATCCGAGAAATTACCAATTTAAAAAAGGGAAACGACACCAAAATCATTGTCGTAACCTCTCATTACTCCGAAGAAAATATCAAAAAATGCATAAGCGCTGGAGCCACAGACTTTATCATTGAGCCCTTTGATACAAAATTAGTTCTGGAGAGACTGCGCTTTCAATTCCAAGACAAAGATGTCTTCGATATCGATAATCTTGAAGTCGACGAAAACGAGCTCAAAGGATGCTTTAGCTTAATCTACGAATGCCAAAGAATTCTGGCCGAATTTGAAGATACGCAAAAAGCTCTTTTTGAATGCCTTAGAAGAATTTCAGACTACTCTACTGCCACGCGCGTGAATATTATGATGGCTAACCTTGAAGACAGCGCAGCCACAGTCATCTGTAGCTCTGATAGTGAAAGTTTTAAAAATAAAGAAGTTGATCTCGATCGCTACCCTGAAGTTCGCGAAGTTTTACTGAAAAGTAATATTATTTTTATCCGCGACGTGAATTCAAACCCCCTCACTCAAGAAATCAAAGGAAAAGTCAAAGATATTGAAATATCCAGTCTAGCCGTTCTTCCCATCAGACACAGAAACAGAACGGTTGGCACTCTCAACGTGAGATTAGGAAGCAAAAGCACTATTCCAAGTGAAAATGATCTTAAAAGCATTTTCATAATCGCCATGGCTATAGCCCCAAAAATTGCTGCCAAAAAGCTCATGAAAGAAAAAGGCAAAGGCTAATTGTTAGGCTGGGAAAATTTGATCTAACTCTTCTTGAAGAACTTTTAAAACCCAAAGAGGGGTGTCCAAACACATATCATGACCCGCATCGGGATGACGATGAGCGATAACACCATATCGTAGAGCTAAAACTTCAGTGCATGAGGAATCTACAAATCGATCCTTCAGTCCAACAAATGCTGTTAGTTTAGGAAGTAGAAAACGAGGTGCTCTAAATCGAAGAGCGGCTAGCAATTGTGCCAAAGCCAATGCTCTCATTCGATTCTTAGGTAAAACGTGTTTGGACCAAGTTTGGGCCAAAGCCTCAGGATTATCCAATAAATTTGTTGTTAACTTAAGAATTTGCATTTCCTTTTTAAAAGCATTCTTCTCAAGAGCCACCTTAATTATATTTGGAAGATTCCTTAACTTTAAGCGCTTCCAAACTGGAGATGTGTTGGCAGCACTTGTGTTCATAATTGTGATTTGCTTAAAATCTTCTGGATATCGAGAAGCCCAATCTAAAGCCACCATTGACCCCAAAGACAAAGTGAAGAGTATCCAGGAGTCATCGTCCTCTTTCTTTAACTTTAGCCATCGATTGCGAATATCATCAGTAATGGCTTCAATCGTAAAAGGAGATGCCCTACGTCTCTCGGTTCCAATTCCTGGTAAATCCAGCAAATGCACCTCAACTTCGGGCAATACTTCTCTCCAATATTTAACAAAATCTCCCCAATGTTTTTGCTCACGCACGAGCCCACGAAGCAAAAGGGCCTTTATTTTAGGTTTTTTTAGTATTGTTTTAGCCATGATTGGTAATTTTTGGTCGCTAAGTAAAATAAATCAATTAAATGTCGATGTCGTCGCATAGTTCTTCGGAATCTATGTTCTTTAATAGGATTAAACAGCCCCATTGACGAAAACATTTGAAGTGGATTTTTTCTAATCCAAATCCAAGATCCGATTTCTAAGGTCCAAGGTAAAAACACTTTATCCCCGTGACCAAAGCTATTGGTGAACTGATCGAAGATATAATCCCACAGATCACCATTGGTTGTATAATTCTTAGATTGAGCCTCTAAAACATAAATGTGATTAGGATGACTTTTATCAAGCAAATTTCTAAACTTCTCGACCAAATCCATTCTTGGGAATGCTTCTTCAGAGCGAGCAAAAGGATACCAAATCTGGTCTTTAAGTCCGAACCCTGAGTGAACATCTAAAGCCATGCTAAATCTTGATGGAAAAAGTTGCTCTTTTACAAAATCCACCAAAACTTGGGCTTCAACTTCCATTTGAGACGATTGCGGCCCTCGATACCATGGTAACCAACGCCCAATTCGATGACCACCCACTAAGAAGGAAACCTTTTTCTCGAATTCTCCAGGTGCATTTCTCATAAGGTCAACACCATTGACGTTACTTCGCCAACCTTTAGACATTCCCACCGGATTAATTATTGGAATAGATACAATTCTACATTTAGAAAATTGTGCTGCTAAATCTTCATCCCATTTCAATTGTTCGAATAGAACATCAAGATAATTAATAATTAACTGCGAACCAATTCGTTCTAAACCATGAACTCCGCCAAAAAGTCCAAAGCAAGGAACACTTTTATCTTCAGATCCCATTTCCATAGAAATTATTGGAAACGATGAACCCTCAAACTCAATTTCACGTAAAACTTTAAAACGCGCAAACGAAGGTGCTCTATCAATGACCTTTTGTAGATTTATTAATTCAGGGAAGCTCTTCATGTAATTCGCTCAATTTCTATTCTATCAGTATGAAGAGAAGTCTTTGAGCCAGCAATTAGGCTCTTAGTAGAATTGATACTGTCATTTTATCGACACTAAAAAAACAAACCCCCGACTCTTTTTGAGAGTCGGGGGTAAAGTTCCGGACCGATCGATCGGAGTCCGGAATGCAACCTAAGACCTTACGGTCCTATTTTTTGCGACTTTTAGCTTTCTTCTTAGTCGCTTTTTTCTTAGTTGCTTTCTTTTTTGCTTTCTTCTTAGTTGCCATCTTTTTGGCCCTCCTATGGAAATTTTGAAGAGAAATTTTTTTCTCTTCTTCTACTAACCTTACGTGTCATTCGCCTTGTGCGCAATAGCAAATTTAATTTTTCTCAATACTTGGTAGATTTTTGTCATTTTTTTGAAATGGGATGTCAAAATTCTTTGAGAAATCACTTTTGACGACAATCTATAATAGAAATATGCGCAGAAAAATTAATCAAATCTTCTCAATCACATGTTTGTTCGTCACTCTGATCGCATGTCGTGTGAAAAATCCAATCACAACAAGCAAAAGTGAAGAAGATAAAAAAATTGAAAGCGATGCCATCACTGCAAATGTCATCGTTAACTTCAAATTCATTCAACATCCCGTCTTTGACATGGAACTTAGAGACGCACTTTCGGGATTTGTTGGAAAATCTTTTGTGGCCACAAACGATTCTGATTACACAAGCGTTGCCAATCCTAGCATGGGATGTACTAGTTACAGCGATGCCACCACACCCATCACCTTGACCCGATTTCTAAATTTCGGCTCAGTTTTAATAACTCCTCAAGGACAAACAGCTCTGAATTTTAATCCTCAACAAGGCTCCAATGGTGATTATTATGTTTCTGATACTCTTTATCTTGGTCCCGGCACTCATTCATTTGAAACCCAAGGCATCAACGGAGTTCTCCATTCCAGACAAAACTTCACTATTCCAAGTCCTGGATCCAATCTTCAACTTAAAAGCGGAAGCGAAATCTATCAAAACATCCCAAGCCCAAGTTATGACCCTAATCAAATGATTACGATTCAAAAAAATTCTGGTTTTACTTTAAAATACTCCGGGGCCGATTCTGCCGGCTTCGTAAGACTTCTCTTAGCTGATTATCAAACTGACCCCATCATTTGCATAGGTTCGAACACTGGAAGCATCACTGTTCCATCATCATATTTAACCAACATGGTGAATACAGATAATGCCATAATTTATATTGATTTCGTAAAAACCCAACTTATTAAGAATAGCGATACCATTGTTAAACAAACTTTCATTGAATCTTATATGCGACATCTTCACGGACAATACTTTATCGACCAATCACAAGTGTCCTTTGGAATTCTTCGTCTTCAATAATGAATCGCTAGAAAGATATCTAGTTACAACGAGACTTAAACCACTGGAGCAATTGGTCGATATCAACGGCATCTTGATTCCCGGTGGAAAGCTCTTTGACTAACACTTGATTAGATTTTTTCTCATTTTCGCCCCAAAGTATAATCCAGCGAACTCCCAAACGATCAGCTTGCTTCAGTTGATTTTTAAATGATCCAGACCCCAACGAAGTCATAACTGACAAATCGGAGTCTCTCAGAGAAACGGCAAGTTTAGACACATCATTATAGAGTTGATCATCGAGGCAAGAGATAAAAATTTGATTTTTCTGATTCAAATCAGGCCACAACTTATGCAAATCCAGAAAATCACTTAAAACCACATCGCCCATACCTAAACCCACACCAGAAAGACTCTTATTTTTATGAAAAAGCCCCATTAAGTTGTCGTATCGGCCTCCACCAAAAAGTGCGCGATTGTTTTCCGGAGAAACATCAAAGGCCTCGAAAACCACCCCAGTATAATAATCCAGCCCTCGAACTATAGAGGGATCGAAATGATAAACATCAGGAGTTGAGGTTTTAGACAATCTTTCAAAAAGAACATTGAGATGTTCCGCAGCCGGACAAGGACATAATTTAGTGGCTTGCGACAAATCTGAGCTTATAAATGACTGAACTTTATCTATTTGGGCGGCTGTTAATTGGATTTTTTCTAAGTTTTGAATAAAAACTTCTGAACTCATCTTTTCTCTTCCATCTAATATTCTAGAAAGGGCAGGAATAATTTCAGAACTAAGAGAAAGTTGTTGAGTATAAAAGGCGTCCATTAGGGCGCGATGATTAATCCTAAAACGAACATATTTCTGAGCACCAAAACTTTTAAATAAAGACCCAGCAATTTCAAGAATTTCAGTCTCAGCCCAGGTGGCATCGCCCCCGAGTACATCCACATTGAGTTGCCAATGCTCTCTTAACCTTCCTTTTTGAGGTCGCTCGTATCTCCAAACATTAGGAAAACTAAACCATCTTACGGGTTTGGGAATTTCCTCCAATTTAGCCGCCACCATGCGAGCTAAAGTGGGAGTCATCTCAGGCCGAATCGCAACTTTTCTTTCGCCACGATCTAAAAAGGAATAAAGCTGTTGATCGACAAGCTCTTGACCCGATTTTGCCGCATATAAGTCAAAAGACTCTAAAAGTGGACCATCGTATTCCTGATATCCAAAGCCCCTTAGGACTCGTGCACAAGTTTCATAAATCCATTGTCGACGGTTAAAATCAGCGGGATAAAAATCCCGTGACCCTTTATAGGGTTGGCTAGAAAGAGACTGCATCCTTTATCAAAATAGTGACAAGGCGGCCAAAGAGCAAGTAGAATCCCGCAAC
Organism: Pseudomonadota bacterium; assembly: GCA_018001635.1. GTDB lineage: Bacteria > Bdellovibrionota > UBA2428 > UBA2428 > UBA2428 > JAGNHS01. Next base: position 21,609 of record JAGNHS010000025.1, read on the forward strand.
ATGTCCCGTTATCCATATCGTACACACTCATGTTCATCCCTCGACAAAACACTTGTCGGTAAAGAAGTCCGTCTTTGCGGCTGGGTTAATCGCCTAAGAGATCACGGAGGAGTCAGTTTTATTGATCTTCGTGACCGTTCTGGTCTTTGCCAGTTGGTCTTACCTCAAAACTTAGCGGAATCTGAAAAATTACGAAGTGAATTTGTTATTCAAATTTCTGGAATCGTAAAAGCTCGACCAGATAATATGATTAACTCAAAAATTGCCAGTGGCGAAGTTGAAATAGAGGTCACTGCACTTAATGTACTCGCAAAAGCTGAAGTCCCCCCCTTCTCTATTGATGAATCGAGTGACAACGCACATGAAAACACCCGATTAAAGTATCGCTATTTGGATTTAAGACGTCCTCAGCTACAAAAAATATTACAAACACGCCATAAGGCTCTTCAACTCACCCGCCAATTCTTTAGTGAGGAAGGTTTTTTAGAAGTTGAAACCCCTATTCTTTATAAAAGCACTCCAGAGGGTGCTCGAGATTACTTAGTACCCTCGAGAGTTTATCATGGAAGCTTTTTTGCACTTCCACAGTCACCCCAAACTCTTAAACAACTTCTTATGATTGCCGGTTTCGAACGGTACTTTCAAATTGCTCGTTGTTTTCGTGATGAAGACTTAAGAGCCGACCGCCAACCTGAATTTACACAAATAGATTTAGAAGCAAGTTTTCTTTCTCAAGACGAATTCCTTTCAATTATGGAAAGATTTGTTCAAAAACTCTGGAAAGAAGTGCTCAACGTCAATCTTCAAATTCCATTTAAGAGAATGGATTACCAAGAAGCCATGTCAGTTTATGGTTCTGACAAACCCGACCTACGATACAAATTAAAACTTGAAGATCTTAGCGATAATTTCGCAAAATGTGATTTTAAAGTATTCTCAAGTGTTGTCGCTGCTGGCGGTAAAGTCATTGGGATTAAAGTCACTCAAAATGAACTCAAAGAAGAAAATATTGCCCTACCGGAATGGTCTCGCAAAGACCTTGAGAACTTAAATCCAGTGGTCAGCCCCTTTGGACTCAAAGGTGTCGCCTGGATTCGTATTAAAGATGGCCAGTGGAATTCTCCTATAGCCAAATTTTTTGATGCCACACTTCAAGGTGAATTAACAAAAAAATGGGGTCTTTCTGAAGGTGATTATCTTCTCTTAGGTGCTGCTGAAGCACCAAGAATTTATCAAGCTATGGGAGCCCTTCGCCAACATCTTGCAAAAGACGTTGGTCTGGTAAAAGACGGAATCAGCGACAAATGGGTCTTCACTTGGATTACAGAATTTCCATTGTTTGAATACGACCCTCAAACTCAACAATTAGGTGCTGCTCATCACCCCTTCACACGTCCCAACGATGAAGATCTTCCTAAACTTCTTAAAGGAGACATTGAGGAGCTTAAAAATGTTCGAGCACAGGCTTACGATTTAGCCCTCAATGGTTACGAGGTTGCTGGCGGTAGTCTAAGAATTTATGATTCTGAAGTTCAAAAAGCCATGTTTAGAGCTTTGAGACTTAGCGAAGAAGAAATTGTTCAAAAATTTGGATTTTTTGTAGAAGCTCTTAAATATGGAACGCCTCCTCACGGTGGTATAGCCTTTGGCTTTGATCGACTTATTATGGTTCTAGCTGGAACCTCTAGCATTCGTGATGTTATTGCTTTTCCAAAAACGGCATCTTCTCTTTGCTTAATGAGTGAATGCCCGTCGCCGGTCAGTAGCGATCAGCTTGCCGATTTAAGATTGAATATAATCAAAAACTCATAGCTATAAACGAAAAGCTTTTTAATGGGTTTACTCTATATATAAAGTGTTAAGTCTTTTTATATATTTTTCTCCTAAGAGTTTCACCGCTCCATCGGCATGCATTAACAATTCTAGATTAGCTTTTCCTAATGACACTCGGGGTTCCCGAAGGTCGAGCCATTAGGCGAAGACCTGAGGAAGGGGGTGCCCTGCCGTGTCTTTAGGTAAAGCTAATCTAGAATTATTAACGCACGCTTACGGCCGCACCCCCAACAACTCTTAGGAGAAAAATATATAAAAAGATTTAAAACTTTATCTAAGACACAAAATCATGAGCAAGCTTTTCGTTTATTTTTGCTTGAGTAGAAACACTATTCTTGAATGACCTTCTTTGTTTTTACGGTCTGACTTTGCTTCAACCTTTGTAAATCCTTCAAGCTTTAGAGTCTTTAATTCATCAATAACTTTCCTCATTAACTCTTTCTTAATGGAAAAGTGAAAATAACGGCCTCCACGATATTCCGCACCCAGATCTAATTCCCCGGCTTTTTCCGCCTGATTTATTTCAAGTACACTCAATATTTTCGGAACAATCACGTCTAGCTCCTCAGCGTAAGCACCCCATCTATAAAATATCCACTGATTATCCGATTCCGCCGCATTCTCTTCTTCAATTTCAGAGCGTGTTTTAATATCCATTTTTACAACTTCTTCAACTACGTTTTTATTGCTAACAATCTTAGCTGCTTGAGGAACTTCTACTTTGGGAGTCTCTACCGCAATAGTCTCATTCTTCTGAGAAAGCGCTATTTCTTCTGCTTTATAATTATTTAAAAATTTAGCCAGGGGTGGAATCTGAGGACTGTCTTGCTGCTCACTCACAAGCCAAGGAGGAGAAATTAAATCTCGCTCGAGAGCTAAATCAACCCAGGTTGCATCAAGCTTTTTAACGACTCCTTTCTTCGCTTCGTTTTCAGATTGAGCCCCTTGTTGCTGCTTTATTAGAAATTTACCAACAAATGGAATCGTCGCTATAGAAAACACAAGCACAATAGAAAGCAGAACCTGAATCAGGCCCTTCCAATGTAATGAAAAATTCTGATAAAACTCAAAACTTTTGAGCACTTTGTTTTTGCTGACCCTTTTTGTAAATGGATACTGATATTCAAATGTTTTAATATCTTGATAAATAAGTTGCGATTTAATTCCCTCGGCAGCCCCCACTACGGCCTGGCAACGGTCACAAGATTTTAAATGATTTTTCAGTGTTAAAAGATTAAAATTTTCTTTGAAGGGAAGCTTCCAAGATCGGTCAAACAAATAATCCACCAAAAAAAGATCAGCCCGGCAGCAATCTTGAGTTAGTTTTTTTGAGCTCAACTCTACAGAAACCCTATCCTTCAAAGATTGGGTGACTAAAAACTTTATCTTGGAAGTGTATTCATGGGTTAATGAAGATAGCTTTTCAAGAGGCCAATTGAGTTTAAACAAAGCTAATAAATAAATTTTTTCAGTAACAGCCCGTCTCTTTTGTCCTAATGTTTTCAGAAAAAGTGAAAACAAATAGCGGTCACACTCTACACTGCTTTTTAATTTTCCCTTTTTAACTTGATAGGAAACTCTATCCAATAATTCTACAAAATCTGAATCAGAAGAAAAAAATTCTTGCGAAATTAACCAAAAATCCTGAAGAGATTGCTTTTTCCAATCCTCAAAAACGTCTTCCCTGCTTCTCATTTTAACTCAAAAATATCCTCAATTATGGGCCCAGCAAAGTCCCCGGGCTCAAAATCAGTCGAGTATCCATAAGACTCTAATTGGGCCGAATTCATAAAAGCAAGCAAATCCACCAAAGTGATATAGCAGTTACGAGTCACCCAACCTAAAGTGTTTCCAGAGTTTCTTAAAAACGACTCCCAATCTGTGAAATCATTAGTATCAGGTAAAATAAAGTCAGTACTAAAACGACCACAACGCAAAGCCTTCCATTCACCTCTAATAAAAAATTCGCACTCTATAAGAGAATCATCGACTCCGGCGGATTCAAACACCTTCCAATTCTTCCAACGATCCGCCAGCATCCATTCCCAAAATACTAAAGCACCGCGTCCCATCGCTAATACCTTGGCATTAGACTCCCAACAATTATCTAAAAGTGGTGCAATTTTTTTCGATAACAATCGAACCCAAAGCGCCTCTTCAGGACTAAAAAAGTATGGAGAACCAAAAATCAATCCATCAAATTTTAAATCAGAAAAACGAGGGTGCTCTGAACTAAAAGCATTAATTTCTATAGTTTCGAAACTGACGTCAGGAGACTCAAATAGAAATGCGATTTCAGAATAGTCTAATAACCCAGGTCCTTTAAGCAATATGATCTTTTTCATAATCCGTCATGACCTTCACCATTTCACTTAATTTTAAGCCCCAAAGTCGATCACCTTTTACCGTTCCTACCATTAACACTTGCTCACCCTTTAACTCAGATTCAAAAGTTTTTGCATCTTGAGGCAGAACCCCAACAAGTAAACGACCAGGACTTGCACTAAACAGTTCAATTGCAGATAAGCCTGGACGCAATTGTGCGCCTCGAGATCCCCATAGAGACATATTTAAAAGAGAACCGGCTATACCCCTCTCTGTTACGCTAGATAATGAAGATATTATTCCCTTTCTCTGAAGCTCAGATAAGCGATAATAAAGTTGAATTTGCTTTTCAATTTCAATGGAAGATACAAAATTAGAATAAACGCGCACAAAACGTAACACCGTACTTCCCGACTCCATTTGAAAGGGTCTAGGACCTACAGAATAAATGCTTTCCTCTTCCATTCTAAAGCCAGAAAATGAATCTTGAGGCTCCAATAACCCTTCTTGAGATTGCAGCATTAAAAATGCATCAAGTCCTTCCGAATGAGCCATAGGCGACATTTTTAAAGAGTCTAAGCTCATCCCCAATTTTAATAAATTTGATTTAAACGATTCAAAAAATAAACTTAAAGAAGCTTGAGTAGGGCCCGACAATCGTCGCCCATACCCAATCCATAGATTAACGTTGATACGTTTTAGAGAAGCTCCCTGAGATAAAAGAGACCTCAAGGCATCGTCAATTAAAATTGCCGCACTCTTAGCAGGATTATGAGACCAAGAGGCGCGAAGACGTTGACCAGCAACGACGTTTAAATTTTCACCCGTAGCAACCTTTCTTGAATGACTCGCGATATTAAAAAACGAACCCATTGTAGATGACCATATTTTAGAGCCGGTTCTATTTAACCACTGAGACTCAATCCACTCTTGATTGGTTCCACGTGCGACCACATGCGCCTTTAAGCTATATTGATCTGGAAATGCCGACGCCCTATCGTAACCATAAGAGGCCGCTTTAATTTGAGGGTTTTCTCTTATAACTGTTTTTAATTTACTGGCTAAAGAATTTGGATCGCTCCCGGTTTTAAGTTCTGATTTTAATTTCGAAAAAAATAAAGCAGACTCTTCAAAGCCATCGACTTGATAAACTCCATCGCGATCACGAGATCCGAGAATTCCCGCCCTTAATCCAGCTGGAAATGTTCCGTCTTGAAACTGTGTAATTTCTTTTATTTCTCCCCAGAAAATTAAATAATTTGACGAAAAGGATTTTTCATTAATAGCATTTAAGAAATTCAAGAATGCTGATTTCTCAAATCGCCATCCTGGAAGCTTAAATACTATTTCTAACAATGAATACACCCAATTCTCAGAAGAATCCCAAAGAATACTTCTAATAAGAAGATCGGGTTTAGCTTCAAGCCATTTTTCAACCGATTGCTCTACGACCTTATTGTTAGCATCCCAGGGCCCAACAAAAAATAAGTGTTCGCCATTCTTTTGATTATAAAAGCGTTGACTTGAAACAGGCAAAGAACTGAGGCTCTCAACCCGAGGAAAAACCGAATGGCTTTCAATTTCAACAAAATTTCCTAAGGGTTTTCCAGACAAAGCCAAGGACTTAGCCACCATTCTTTTAGGAGAAAATTCTGGAAGCTGCTTTAATCTCCACTTTTTGGGTTTAAAAAATAAAAAATCAGCCTGTGCCTTAAATTCTTTTCCATACAAATTACTCCAAAGATCATTGCCTAATTGATTTTGAATATATCTTGGTCGATCTTCTTCTTGTACATTTTGCTTTTCTATTAGCAAATGATGATTTTTTAACGGATGAGTTTCTTGATTCTCATACTCAGATTCGATTATTGCTTGAACATCCTTCCACTGAGAAAATTCCTTTCTAGAAAATATCCAAAAATCATATTGGGAATCTTTCACCACCCGCATTTCTTCTACAACTGGATCCCAGAGCGTATTGAGATTTGGGCGCTTTTTTAAGGCTTCAAGAATTTTCTCCCAGAGCGCTTCGCCTTCAGGACCTGTAAAATGAAATTCAAGAATTTTACTCTGATAAATCGATTGAGGGCTCGAGTGAGTACCATGCTGAAAATTACTCAATAAAAGAGTGGGAAGTTCCTGGGCTAGAGAATTTTTAGACCTAAACTCTAAAGCGAATCTAGGAGATTTTTCAATAAACTGAAAACTTGATCCACATCGAATCCAGCTTTTTATTTCTTCTAAATCCGCTACAGGGCCGTCGCCCCAATCCAAAACAAGAGCATTATATATTGAGACTTGAAGCTCTTTTAAATTCAAAGAAGCTAAGAGTTTTTGTGGAAACTTCCAGAGCAGGGTGTCAAGCGTTAAAGTGTTTTTTCCGTTCGACCAAAATATGTGTTGGACATTCTTCATGAGTCTGTAAAATTAGAAGTTATGAGAAAAGTCCTCACCCTTTTCATTGTATCCCTTATCAGCATAACAGCTTGTTCTTCGAAAAAAAACCAGACAAAGGTTAAACATGTTGGGCACGAGCAAGAGTGGGATAAAGAAAAAATAAATGAAACCATGCAATATGAAGAGGCCGCTAAACCCTCTAAGGAACAGGTCAAAAAGTGGAAAGACCAAGAATCCGATTGCAAGGTGATGTCTAAAGCCCAAATGATCAAATCTAATGCCTCAAGCTGTCACCCCCTGGATCCTCACGACGGATATGGCGACAATATGTTTTGTTGCGACAAGGAAGATGACTAACTTATTGTCAGTAATTTTAATAAACTTGACGATTTTTCATTAATTCGCCCCAAAAGCTTAGTCACAATTCCTTCTTTTTTAACATTAAATGCTTCATAATGTATTTATATGTTGAGAATTAAAAAATTCAAAAGTGTCTCTATAACTTGCTCAATCTTATCAGCCACTCAAATTTTTGCAGGAGCCGACAATCATTCGAGAGCTAAAACTGAAATTTTATCGACTACTGCCGAAAAAGAAATTTACAGTTCTTTAAAAACTCAAAGTGAAGCTGAACGATTTAAAATAAAACTCAGCTCTATTTTTGAATGCCCTCAAGACATTAAGAATCCTAAAGAAGAGTCTTCCACTAAGTTCTGGTATCTCAATCGACTCATGAATGAAGAAGCGCAAGCACTTCAAGCCTTAAAAAGAACCGATCCAGAAAACTACCCAGAAAAAGCCATTGCTTATAAAAGCGCTATCACAAAAGCCTTTGAAAGCATCAGACGCAACAATATCGATTTGAGTCCAGATGAAATAAAAGCTCTAGGCCGCATTCAACTCCTTATTGAGAAATCCAACGATGGAATAAACACTGTAATGCTTTCTGATAATGCGCCCACGGAAGTCTCATTTAAAAAATTAATTGGCATGATACCCGCTGAGAACAACCCCTGGATTCGATCAAAAGTTGAAGACAATCTTGACTGGAGTGATTTCGAAAATTTGAGCAACAACAAGGTCTATCAATCTTTATACCAAAAACTAGGTAGCCGTTGCTTTGCTGCTTTAAAAGATCAAAAGAAAAACCCCAAAGCCTTTGCTTCCTATATAAAAGACAGAGAAAAGCCAGGGGTCTTATTAAGCGAAAAAGAAAAAGAAGAGCTTGGATCTCAAATCAGTAAAGTTGGACGCCTTGCGGATTACGTTGGAGCTAAAGAAAACAAAGCTAAACAGGACTTGTTTAATCAAGCTACGCAAAACCTTAAATATCCCAATTTCTTTCACGATGAAGCCAAAGAGTTAGAGAAAGTAAAAAAGGATTTTCCCAATCTATATACAAGTATTAATGAATTTTACCAAAAAAGAAGCGGCGATAAAGATGGAGATGTTTTGGAGGCCTATGCTAAACAGTCAGAAAATAGCCGAATAGAAATTAGAGAATTAGCCATTGTAGCGAATGCAAATTTTAAACATCACTCTTCTGACCCAAATCAGTTAAAACTAGATCAATTACTCCCAAATACTAGCAACGAAGAACTGGCCAGGCTCATTGCTGATGTCGGGGGAAATAAAGACCTCATGTCACCTGATTACAGCTTAGATTTCATCAAACAAATTTATGTACTTCGCCAAAATAAACCTAAGAATTCCTCTGAGCTTGTAGCGTACTTAAAAAAAATGGGCACTCCAGACTTCATAAATGCCCACCCAGATTCCGAGGAAAGCAAAATGTTATTGGCCTATTATCAGCAAGAATATTCTCAAAATAACGTCAGTAAAGCCGTAAAAGACAGGCTGGCTATATTAGGACTATTAAATAAAAGTGTACCCAAAGCTATGCTCGTTACTACGCCCGAATCATTGCCTACGCCCCCAACCGCCGGTGGAGAATAAAATTAAAATGCGTTTATGTAGCTACAAGTAAAATAACTTCTTTTAGCTAGAGTAGTGCTTGCTTTTGTTCCACGCTGACCCTGTCCATCAAAATTTGTTTCACCCGTTTCAATTCTATAACCAATACGGGCTTCGCCCTTCCCTTTGATGTCATAAGAAAGCCCACCACCAAAATGCCAGAAACTCGCATCAGGAGTATCTCCACTAGTTCGTGGTTTCTCACTCAAGCTGGCTCCCAGCATTTTTCCACCGCTAAAAGAAGCACCAACACCCTTATATATAGGAAAGCCAACAAGCACTCCTAACTCTAGGCCTTCATAGGATTTAGCCGAAGGAGCAATACTTCCACCAATATCTTCCATCGCCAAAGCCCAACTACGATATCCTGCCGTAACCCTGAGCTCAGCCGATGAAGTCGCGCCTTCTTCAATCAAAAAACGATAGCCACCAAATATTTTATAGGTGCTTAAACCAGAATTAACTTTTGTTCTTCCATAACCAGGATGAACATCCGTAAATTTTGCAACAGTTTGAGAATAATCAAGACCTGAAATCCAAGATCGAGTTATATAAAATGTTGAACCTAAATCAAATCCAGGTGAAAAACTTGAGCTCTTCATTGAGCGCGAAGTTGATGTGATAGTTTCATCATGAGTCATTTGACCAAAACTAAAACCCGCATAGAGATCAAATATTTTTTTAGTATTATTGAAAAATAAAAGTCCCGAAGGCACTTCTTGTATTTCTGTAGAAGCTTCCTGAACATCGGTTTTCTGAATGTTTTCTGGAACTTCTTTTTCCACAGCTTCAGGAACAGAAGCTGGAGGCGTCACTTTCGCCGACACTTGATAAGAATATCTATCACCTTCTTGTAAAGGATCTATTTCAGATTCAAATTGAATTTTTACTTGCGATTGATTCTTTTGTATCGAAGTCACTTCGCCATAAGCAGTTGCTGAACTTTCGATTTGAGAAAGGGTTTTTAAAATGGGATGTCTATTAACCTTATCAATTCGAATAAAATCGATACGCTGGCCAACTTTTATTCTAGCAGGATCAAGTCCCTCAACTAAAGCTTCGTTCCCACGCCGTTGAACCACATAACCATTTCCTGGTATATGATCCCAAATTTGATGAGCCCATTCCTTGAGACGCGCCCTTCTTTGCTCTTGCCATTTAGCATCTGAACCCGCCGCCGGAATTTTGACACTTTCAATAACCATCGGGAGTCCATCCAAGGTTGAATACCATCGAAGTTCAGTCCCAATACCTTCTTGAACAAAATATAGAATTCCATCAGCCTTATACTTTAATCCCATAGCTCGCACACTAGGGGCTGAATGCCATGGAAAATCTACCGGAACCTGCAACGGAACTATTTGTGCAGGATCCCCCTTTTGAGTGACCCACCTAATACGACCCCGCTCAACAAAGACATCCATAATCTGAGCCAAGCTCGCGTCATCTGGATAGTCATCTCCACTCACACGAACAAGAAGGATATTTCTTTGGTCAAAAGGCCAAGGTTCCTTTGATTGAGTCGTAAAAGCGCTTAAGAAAATAATTAATGGAAGAATTTTCCTCATACTCATTGTAAATTATACATTGAGAATGAATCGGAAATTGCACAAAGCACTTAAGAGCAAAGGATATTTGCTCGCCGCATTAACGTTTCCGACGGGCAAGCCAGACGTGGAAATACATCGTTTTCAAATGATCGATGTTCATCGCCAAAAAAAGCGCTTCTCAATGAAGGCCGATTCCGCAGAAGTTTATCAAAAACAAAATCTCAGTACCGTGAGAATGCCAGAAACTTTAATATGGAATCATCAAAGTGAGCCTTACAAAATTATGGCCAACGAAGGAATTATTCAAACTCTAAGCCAGGACCTCAGCCTTCGAAAAAACTGTTCGCTGCTTAGTCCCGATGGGACATTATTTCAGACAGAAAGTTTAGATTACGAAAATTCTAGCGGAATACTCACTAGCGAAGACTCCATAAAAGCCCTCAGAGCCGCACGTCAATCTGGAGATGAAATGGAAATTAGCGGCCGAGGTTTAAAAATTGAAACTAAAAAAGATTTCTATCAAATTTTATCCGAAGTGAGCGCTCAAAAGAAAAACCACAAACAAAATGATTTAAAAATACTTTCTGAAAGAGTTAATATTCAACCCGCTCAAAACTTCGCGACGTTCCTAGGTGAAGTCAAAGTTTATTCCGACAAAATGCAACTACTAGGAGATAGCTTAAAAACTATTTTTAAAGATAAAAAGAAAACCGCTAAAAGAAACAGTGAAGGTGGCGAAATCGAAAGGCTAGAATTAGAAAGTAACCCTGAAAAAGCCGGCAGAAAAATCGTTGCCAAACTTGAAAAAATTGACCTCTACTCAGATGGTATGACTGTTTATTTTAACGAGAGCGGTGAACTAGATAAGATGGAGGCGCACGGAAAGGTTGACGCCGTCACTCGAGATAAAATTAAAATGAGAAGTGAAAAGCTCATCTACTCGAGTAATCCTAAAAATCCTGAAGCTGATAGGCTTTACCTTCAAGGAGATGTGACGATTGAAACCAGCGATCGAACAGCTCAGTGCCAAGAAGCAGAATTTGACCCCCAAAGTGGTCAGATAATCTTAAAACATGTCGCCACAGTAAAGAAAGAAAGCCAGGTTTTAAAAGGGGAACGAATTAGATTTTCAACAAAAGACTCAGAGGTTTTTGTAGATGAAGCCTCAGGCGAACTCCATAAGCAAAGCTTGGGATTCTAAAAATTTAAGCAGGATTTTCGCTTTTATTTTGATTAGGAGTTTTAGCTTCTTCTTCACCTTCGTGAAGACCCTTTTTAAAACCGCGAATAGCTCGGCCCAATGAGACTCCAATTCCTTCAATTTTGCTAGGACCCATCACAAACAACAAAATAAGAAAAAGAAGTAATAAATGCCAAAAGCTCATACCCCACCATTTAACAAGGCCAAGCTTCTCACACAAGACCCTCTTCCATGGGCCCCGGTGTCTAACTCTTTGACAATCGATTAAAATGTACACAATTATTCTCATTAATTTCAATTATTTGACTATACCAATTAGCCCTATTTACCTTTATAAGGCGTAGAATGGTGAGTGGGGGAATAATTTCATGAGAAGCCTGTGTCGCTCATTTTCTACGATGCTAATGAGCACAGCTATGCTCTATATGAATTCAACAGCCATAAAAGCTGCTGACGCCATTCCTCTTATGAGAGAACCAGACCTCAAAGAATCTCTACTCTATACAAAAAAACTAAACTCCATAACTTTAGATGAAGCCCAACGGCACATGTCTCAAACATCCTCAGTAAGTGGCTCCAATAAATCTGATGAGATACTTGAAAAAGGTATTCCAGTTCAATTTCCAGATTACGTTATTGGACCCGATGGATATTTAAATGATGAGGGAAAACTTGTCCCCTACAAAGACAAAGATGAGAGAAATCAATATCATTCACAAATTGTAAACACTTACTTAGCGCAAGTGACTATGTCTCTTGGGAAACCCGACTTTGCTTTTAAAGTTTGGCAATTTGGAAACAGCATTGCTCGCCTACAAAGAAAGAATAATCTTTATTTAACACATAAAGAAAAATCCAATTTACTAGACTTACTAAAAGAACAAATTAAAAACTGGTGCGAATACCATCTTAAAAAGGATTGGAATCGCACACGATGCCAAAACACTCTTGAAGAACCACTCCAAGATCTCAATTCTTATTTTTGGAAAGATGTTTCAGATAAAATGCACAAATCCCGAGAATTCCGCGAAGACACTCCCTCCAATATTGATCACTTCATTCAGAAAGTAGAAATGCTCGATGAAAACTCCCAAGGTAACGTTCATATTAAACAAACTGTAAATGCCATGGATTATGTAAAAAAATTAATTTTTCTTGAAAACCATGAAAGCAACGCACCGGGAGTGACTTATAATACATCTAATTTTGTTGTGGGCTCAAATAGCTTCAACGGCAAAGCTTATACAAACGAAATTTCTAGAAATTTTCTGCACGGTGCCGTCACTAATGAATACGCCAATCGTGTTGTGGGAGCCATAGGACAACCCCACATGGAAACTGCTGTTTGGCATAACGTAAATGCAGTGGCCCGACTTCGAAGAAACAACAACATCTTTTTAAGAGAAAAAGGTGTCAATCTCCAAGACAAAACCGATTATCACTTAAGTCAAAGTTTAAAAAAATTCTGTGACCAAGAAAAATTTAAAAGCCAAGACGAGAAAGATGATTGTTACGCTCATTTTGAGGAGATGAAAAATCTTGTCGACGAACTTAACGAACAGGCTTGGACTCGATACGATCCCAAACGCCTCGACAGTGAAGAACGAGCTTTGCTTATTCAAAAATATGCTTATCGATTCGAAGGGCTCACGCCTGGAAGCCAAGACTATGAAGACCGCTTAGTTGACGTCATGGTTCAAGAAGAAGCTCGCGACCCCAAGTCACGAGTTAATGAAATTCTAAGACTCATAGGAAAACCTGGGAGCAAAGACCCGTCTGTTATGAGTTGGTTTTATTCTCATGGCTATAAAGCCGACCCTAATTTAACCTTAGCCAAACTTACCGACACCAAAACTCTCAGCGAACCGTCCTTTACGTGGGAAATTAAAAAAATGATAGCCGATAAACATTATGTAACTCCATACTTTAAAACTTCACCCGCGCTTTATACAACAACTAGAAAAGGAAAATCTGTTCTCGTAAGAGGAGCGGGATTAGTCCAAATTCCACTAAACCCTAGAGCTCCTAGCGTTGGGCCCTGCGGAAGTTTTCACTATAATGCCGGACTTAATGGCAACGATGCTTATGCATCGCCAATCACAGCCTGTGCTTTTACGGCTTTAATGCAAGAATGGCGAAAACAAGCACCAACGGGAACAGCCTATAAAGATTCTGCTTATCGACTCTCTTGGGGCGACATCTCTAAAGTCGATGCTATGTATTTCAACGATCACCGTAGCCACACCATTGGAAACTGCGTCGATATTAGACCTTTTAGAAAATACGCGTTTGAAGATCGACCGTTAACGTATAAAGACACAGACTACAGCCCTGATATCACACTAAAATTTATCAATATGGCCAAAAAATTCGGTGGAGAAAGCACTTTTTTCAACGATCCTAATTTAATTAAGCAAGGGGTTTGTAAGCATGAAGATGGGCACCATAATCACGTCCACGTATGCTTTCCAGAGAACAAAAAAACTCGAGAGGTTTGCGGCAACTTTAAGGTTGATCCAAACGCTTGTCCCACATTAGCTAATTAAAGGAGTATAATAAGTTTATGAAAATTTCAGCGTTTATCCTAAGTCTCACAAGTGTTCTTAGCTTTGCTGCAGACAAACTTCCTGCTTGCCCAGTTTTTTGGGGCTTAAATAAATCTGCTGACGTTGTTGATGAAAAGACCGGAGAAGTCGCTCCCAAAGCTAGCATTTTTATCGCCAATGACTGGGATCCCGCTAACGCTGGTTTTGATGATTTACTTTTTTCTAAGTTTGATCTTTTCCGAGATAAGAACCCCGACTTGAATTTAGTCACTCTCAGACTCACTTTTAAAGTGGCTGCTTCTAAAGATAAAATCAAGGAAAGTAGCAGTTCATTTAAAGTGGAATACTGGGATAAAGCTCATTCCTATATTCACGTAAAAGAATTAGACCTAGTTAAAGAACTCGCTAAATTTGGAAATTCGATTCCTAAAAAAGGTATAGTAGAAATTTTATTTAAAAACCAAAGTCTTTGCTTAAGTGAAATCTCTACCGCTGGAGAAGGCTCTTCAGACGCCGTTAAAATTAACGAAGCACCTCAGCAACGCTAACCGCTTAGAGATAATTCGAACTTCGTGCCCCACCAACGCATGAGATGTTCTTTTACAAATGCATTTTCAGGTTTTTTTAATAAAGGGTCCTCTAAAAGTAATTCTTGAGATTTTTTTCTGGCTTCATCAAGAATTTCAACATCTCTTAAAAGATGAGCCACTCTAAACTGAGGCAATCCACTTTGTCTTTGCCCCAAAAACTCTCCTGGGCCTCTGAGCTCTAAATCTTTTTCTGCAATCACAAAACCATCATCAGTTCTTTCCATTATAGAAAGTCTTTCATATGATTTTTCTCCAAGCCAATCCGGAGTCACGAGAATACAAAAACTTTCAATATCACCTCGCCCCACACGCCCCCTCAACTGATGGAGTTGAGAAAGTCCAAATCTTTCAGCATGCTCAATAACCATCACGCTCGCCCGAGGAACGTCAATTCCAACTTCAATCACAGTAGTAGCCACCAACACTTGAGCACGTCCTTCAACAAATTCTCTCATGGCTCGATCTTTTTCTTGAGCTTTCATTTGACCATGCAAAAGAGCCACTCTAAAACCCGTAAAAATACTGCTCCACTCTTGATGTGCTCTTTGAACATCTTTCAAATCGAGTTCTTCGTTTTCTTCGACCAAAGGATAAACCATATAGATTTGCCTTCCTTCGGACAAAAATCCCTTTAATCGTTCAACTAATTTATCTCGAGATTTCTCACGTAATAAATGAGTTCGAATAGGCTGACGCCCTTTAGGTTTTTCTCGAATTTGACTTAATTTTAAATCACCATAAAGAGTCAGAGCCAATGATCGAGGAATAGGTGTAGCCGTCATAACCAACAAATGAGGCTCCCACTCTAAGCTCAATTTTTTTAAAGCCAATCGCTGCTTCACTCCAAAGCGATGCTGCTCATCTATCACCACCAAAGCTAAATCTTGAAATATATTTTCTGCAAATAACAAGGCCTGGGTACCTATAGCTATTCTTGCTTTTCCAAAACTCAGCTCACGCTTCGTCGCTAATTTTTCTTTTTCTGTTAACGATCCTTTTAATAAAACTATTTTGTCGGCCCATTCGGGAAATAATTTAATAAAATTTCTATAGTGCTGATCGGCTAAGAGTTCCGTAGGAGCCATCATCACTGAGGTGTATCCACTTGAAGTCGCCTGAAGCATAGATAAAAATGCCACTATGGTTTTTCCAGAGCCCACATCGCCCTGCAAAAGCCTATGCATAGGTTTTTCAGCTTCAGTCATGTCAGAAGAAATTTCAGAAAGTGCTTTTTTTTGTGCCTCCGTAAGAGCAAAGGGCAATTGAGTTAACCAGCCGATTTTTTCAGTAGCCTTTTCTTGCACCTTTGGTACTTTTAAAGGAGTTTCAAAAGTTTGCATAAGTTTTGCTTGGCTTCTTAAACTTAAAGCCAAAGACAAATAAAAAAGTTCCTCAAAAGCCAGTCGACGATAGAACGGGCTCGATACAGATTCATTTTCAACGTCATTTCCTAAAGGAGCTTCCCATTTTTGAGGAAAATGTATTTCACGCAATGATTCCGGCAAAGCAGGTAATTTAAGAGTCTCAGCCATTCCCTTGGGTAATGTTTCAGGAATAGAATCTAACTCTGGTCTCATAAGAGCTTGATATTGAATTTTACGAATCACTCTAGTCGAAACACCCATAATCTCGGGATAAACGGGAACAATTCTCCCGAACTCCCAAGGAGCCATATCTTTTTCTGTTTTTTGCAATTGCGGATGGGCCATTTGTAAACGACCTCTAAAAGACTGGGCCTTCCCCTGAAAAAGTACGACACTTCCAACTGGAAAAGATTTTTCTATAAACCGAGATTCATGGAACCAAACAAAAGTTAAATAATGAGTGACTGAAGAAGATTCTTTAGGATCTAAAACTCTAACCGTAGCTTCTAACCAAGAACGCCCACCTGCTGCGCGTCGATGCACATAAGCCTCAATTAGCGCCTGACCTAAAACAGGAAAATTTTTTTCTACACTCTCAACAATATCTTTAAAATTACAAAATTTTCGACGATCTTCGTAAGCTCTAGGCAAATGAAAAAGTAAATCCCAATAACTCTCTATTTGAACTTTTCTAAATAAAGAGGCTAATTTTTCACCAACCCCTTTTAAAAATTGTACGGATAAGGCCCAAGGCGCTTTAGTAGAATTTGTGGCCACCGAGTACGAGGCCCCCTTTATTAAATGTATTCAACCTTAGAAACTTCATAAACGACTTCGCCCTTTGGACTTCTCACAATAGCTTCATCGCCCGCAAGTTTTCCTAAAAGAGCTCTGGATATAGGAGAACTAACAGATATTTTTCCTTTTTCGAGATCCGCTTCTGGCTCACCCACAATTTGATAACGTCTCTGTTTTCCATCTTCATCCACGAGTGTGACTGTAGCTCCAAAGACAACCTTTTCGGCTTGGATTTTGGAAGGGTCGATCACTTCAGCACGGGCGAGCTTGTCGCCAATATCTAATATTCTTCCCTCAATAAAAGATTGCTTTTCTTTTGCAAATTGATAATCAGCATTCTCTGAAAGATCACCATTGGCACGAGCCACTTCAATGGCCTGAATAATAGCAGGACGTTCTACGCCTTTGAGTCTTTTTAATTCTGCTTCCAGAGCTTCTTTACCAGCGATGGTAAGGGGTATTTTATCTTCCATAAGAACAATCCTTCAACGGCGTAATTACACATGGCCGCACTAATGATTTGCCAGATGCTTAAACCTGCGTCAATTGAGCGCCTGCAATGAAGTCTTGCAGACAAACCGTAGGAATATGACCCTTTTTAAGTCTCTCAATAGCCATAAGAGCCATTTCCGCAGCAGATATTGTGCTCATAAGAGGAATTCTCAATCTTAAAGCAATCTGCCGAATACTTTCACCATCCTTAAAGGAACCAGCTGTTTCGGTAGTGTTCACCACCATTTGAACTTTAGAAGACTGTAAGAAATGAAGTAAATCTTGTCCCATGGGTGCTTGCCCAATTTTTTGAACTTGTTCACAATCAATTCCCGCTCTGACTAAAAAGCTTGAAGTGCCAGGAGTTCCCAAAAGTCTAAAGCCCATTAAAGAAAGGCCCCTTGCAATAGGAAGCAATCGATTTTTATCGCGATCCTTCACACTCAACAAAATTCCGCCTTTTTCGGGTAGTTTCACTCCAGAGGCTAAGAATGATTTTGCCAAGGCATCACCCGCATTGGGTCCAACACCCATAACTTCTCCGGTGCTTCGCATTTCAGGACCCAAAATAGGATCCACATTTCTAAATTTCTCAAAAGGGAAGACTGGAGTTTTCACGGCATAACCATGACTAGGTAAGCGATAATTTCCAGGAATAGGCGCCTCTTTCACGATTTCAGAAACAGACTCTTCACCTAAAGCCGAGCGAATCGCCCACTCCACCAATGAATACCCAGTGGCTTTTGCTAAAAATGGCACCGTTCGAGAAGCTCGAGGATTGGCCTCAATAACAAAAACATCTTCGCCCACAACTGCCATTTGAATATTAAAGAAACCTTTTCCACCAGAACCTACAGCAATTTTTTTAGCGATCCCGGCCATTTCATCAATTTTTGAAGCAGGCAATCTAAAAGGAGGAATCACACAACTAGAATCGCCGCTATGTATTCCCGCCTCTTCAACGTGTTCCATAACTCCAGCAACCCAAGCTTTTTTTCCATCGCAAAGTCCATCGATGTCATACTCAATGGCATCTTTAAGATATTTGTCCAGATAAAGTGGAAAATCAGAATTCACTTGCTTAGCCGCATGAAAGGCTTCCGTAAGTTCTAAATCAGAATAACAAATTTTCATTCCCCGCCCACCCAAAACATAAGAGGGCCTCACTAATACTGGATATCCAATCTTTTTTACGACCTTTATAGATTCCTCAAGAGTCGTAGCCGATGCAAAACTTGGATAATGAATATTATTTTTCTTTAGAAACTTGGCGAATTTTTCGCGATCTTCACACAAATCAATACTCTGTTGTGTGGTGCCTAATAATTTATAACCCCAAGACTCAATCTTCGAAGCTAATTTTAAAGGTGTTTGACCACCCATTTGAATCACAACAAAAGCTTCTTGTCCGGCAGCCTTTAAAGGTCCCAATTCTTTTTCAAGAATAGCTCGAACAGAATCTTCATGTAACGGCTCTAGATAAAGACGAGTAGAAGTGGTCGGGTCGGTGCTTACAGTTTCAGGATTACAGTTAATCATAACTGTTTCAAAACCCAACTTTAATAAAGCCAAAGAAGCATGAACACAGCAATAATCAAATTCCACACCTTGCCCAATACGATTAGGGCCAGACCCCAGTATCACAGCTCGACCACGTTTATCTTTAGGCAAAGCTAAAGTTTGTGTTTCTAAATAGGGATTTTTGGGAGACTCAAAAGAAAAATTTTCTCTTGTTGAATAAAAATAAGAAGTTTGCACTCTATTCTCACCCGAACAAGTGTCTATCATTTCAAAATGAGGATTATCTTTAGAAAGATTCTTCGCACGAGGTCCCAAAGAGTTTTCTTCTTGATACAATTTTAATTGCCGAGTGAACCACGGATCCCACTCCATCCAATGGGCCAATTCTTCTGGAGACACTCCACATGCAAGAGCATCCCAAACGGCAAAGGATCTTTTGGAATGAGCTTTAATCAGCAAGTCTTCTTTTTCAAAGCTCCAAGCCTCTTGTGGGTTTTGAGAGTCTACCGGTTTAAATTGAGGCCACTTTCGCTCTAAACTATTAAGCGCCTTATGATAGGCTTCACCTAAACTGGTGCCAAAAGATAAAACCTCTCCCACACTTTGCATTTGAGGAAGCAATTCATCTATAGCCCCTGGAAATTTTTCAAAATGAAATCGTGGAATTTTTAAAGCCACATAATCAATAGGTGGTTCAAAGCAGGCCTTAGTGCTTAAAGTAATTCTATTATCAACTTCAGAAAGATTGTAACCAATTGCTAATTTAGTGGCCACATATGCAATTGGAAACCCCGTGGCCTTAGAAGCTAAAGCCGAGGAACGAGACACACGCGGATTCATTTCGATAACGACTCTTCTGCCATTGAGCGGATTCACAGCAAACTGAACGTTACATCCTCCCGTTTCAACACCCACAGCGCGAATTAAGCGAAGAGCTTCCCAGCGCATCGCTTGATATTCTCTATCTGTAAGCGTTTGCTGAGGCGCTACCGTAATAGAATCTCCGGTATGCACACCCATTGGGTCTAAATTCTCAATACTGCAAACTACAATGGCGTTGTCTTGACGGTCGCGCATGACCTCAAGTTCAAATTCTTTCCAACCTTTCACACTTTCTTCAACAAGAGCTTCACCAATGGGACTATATTCAAGAGCTCTATTGGTTTTATCAATCAACTCTTCCGACGAAAAAACAATGCTCTGTCCTGATCCACCCAAAGTGAAACTTGGACGTAAAATAAAAGGAAAGCCAACGTCTTCAACAAAAGCACGAGCATCTTCAATGTTTCGTATAATTGCAGACCTGGGAGAATCCATGCCCAAACTTTCTACAAGTTCACGAAAGGCTCTACGGTTTTCCGCTAAATGAATGGCTCTTAAATTAGCTCCGATAATCTCAACACCGTCTAGCGCATGTGGGATGTTGGCTAAATTCATTATTAGATTGAGCGCCGTTTGCCCTCCCATAGTGGGCAAAATAGCATCAACACCTTCTTTACGAAGAATCTCAATCACTACGGAAGGATCCAAAGGCTCTATATAAGTTCTATCGGCCACACCAGGATCGGTCATAATCGTCGCTGGATTTGAATTGAGCAGTATAACTTTATAACCTTCTTCTTTTAATGCTCTACAGGCTTGAGTTCCTGAATAATCAAATTCACAAGCTTGTCCGATGGTGATGGGACCGCTTCCCAAAATCATCACCGTATTAAAAGTTTTGGCTCGACTCATAGTATGGGTTCTTCCGAATAAATATATTTAACGTCAATGTGTGTGTATTGCTCGGCCTTTTGCTTCATTGCTGAAAGTTTATGGAGCAATGTTTGCCGATGAGCATCTTTTAAGTATTTGACCTTTTTAATTTGTTTTTGAATGAAGGCCTTGGCT
>JAGNHS010000026.1 GCA_018001635.1 Pseudomonadota bacterium
AATCTTATGTTAGTATCGTTTCGCTTAGCTTCAAGTTCGGCAATGATTTGCTTATAGGGTGTTTCTCCTTGAGCGGCTTTTTTGGCTTGTCCTTGCTCTCCAATCCAAACTATTTGAGCCACATTGAGCGCCTTATTTAATAGTATTTCTCTATCAAGCTGAGCTAGTTCACGTTTTAAATTACGGCTCGCATCACTGAGTGGATTGCCTTTAGAGTTTTGATATAACTTCTCATCCAAAGCTCGAATATCTTTTTCAACTTGTACAATTTCAGGACTACGCTGAGAATAAATGGCATCAAGATCTTTTTCCATTTTCTCTCGTTCTATATCAATTAAAGTTAAATTAGATTTAATATCTTTCTTCAAAGCGTCAAATTCAGCATCGACAGGATTTCCAGCAAAGGGTTTTGGAGATACATAACGAGTTCCTAAAAGCTTCTCCAAGGCCACACCTGCATCACTGAATAATTTAACATTTCTTTGATCACCAAAATCTCGAGCCATTTTCGCTAATTTGGCAATACTATTCTTTAACTTTTCTCTACCCTCTAGACTGCCACCTTTAATGATACTGTCTACTTTATTAAGACGATTCAGTTCCAAACCTAAATCAGCTTCTGCAGCACTGATAGCCTTATGACTTTCATAAAGTTTATCTTTAAGCGCATCGATTTCAGCCATCTTTTTTTCTACATCATTGAGTTCATCGAGAGGCTTCTGAGGCTGACGATTGCGTCTTCTCATATATTCTTTTAACTCACCTATCTTGGCCTGTATTAAATCTCTATTTAAATAATAGGCCCCTACTGCCGCGACTAATCCAGAGCCCAAGGCCACTGATTTCACAAAACTTGCAGCCTCTTCTTTTTCTTCTTCTGAGCTTTTCTTTTGAACTACAATTTTAGGCTTTTCTTCTTTTTTACTAGGAGTCTTAGTCGCCACTTGAGGACTTGGAGTTAAAGGGAGTTTAGGAACTGTATTCAAACCCTGAGTTAAAGTAGTTGGAGCATCGTCTAACACAGGTTGCGCTTTAGGAGTTTTTCCCGACTCAATCTGAAGAGTGTCTCGAGCTGAAATCACATCTTCTTTAGCTGCCACTAGCTGTTTAGATGAAGTCTCTAGCATCTGAGAAAAAGTGTTCTTAGATATGTTGAACTGACTTTTAGCAGAATCAACTAAGCCAGATTTTTCTAACTGAGTTTTAATTGGTGATAATTCCTCAGGCAAATTAAACTGACTAGAAGCTGCGTCTGACTTTAAAACTTCAAGTTGCTTTTCTAAATCTTCAAGTTGCTTAATCATAGCCTTATGATCTGCAACCTTTGGATCTAAAGCAAGCTGATCAGTCACTTGAATGATGGATTTTCTAAGAGCTTCGGCTTTAGCTAATTGAGCTGCCTTATCTTTAGCGAAATAGCTTTCAATTTTTTGTGGTAAAAAAGAAGAAGTCGCATCAATAAAACGTTTTGAATTTTCACTGGCAATAATTCTATCGGCGTCGTTACCCATTTTATAGAGTCTTGAACCCCGAATACCGCGTCCCTCACCTTCGACATCTTCAATAAGTTTATTAAAAGCGATTTGAGCTGGAGTTAACTGAATAGCTTCAGGACTTTTCTTTTTTGAGCCAAAAAGAGAAAATCCTTTCTTTTTTTCTGCTTCTGGATTCACGCTTCCCTCACTAGCAGTCGATACAAATGGAGATAAACCCAACTTCGTAATGGGTGTATCAGCGTATTCATTAATTGTAATGGGTTCGAGTCCATCCATTTGAAAGCTAGAAGACTTAAGCATTTGTGTAGATTTAGAAATTTCCGCTAAAAGCTGAGGAGTAATTTCTTGCCCACTATTAATGGCCTTCATGAGCTGAGTTTTAAACTTTTCATTGTAAGTAGCTTGATTGAAAGTAGGAGAAGTTTCGGCTTGAGAGTTATTTGTAATAATTAAAACAAAGAATAACGAAGCTAATAAAATGCCCTTGTTGCCCATATAAAATCTATCCCCCACAGTCATTTTATATTCCCTAACACAAACAAATCGGTTAATTTCGCGAGTTTCTTAACTAATACTGGCATTTCAATGTCTATAAATTTTAATACTGTAAAATAGATCAACGATTTTAAGGCATAATTATTGATTAACTTTTCCTTAACATAAAATTAACAGCACTTTTGATTGATCCACGTTTTTAAAATTTCTATAATGTAGAGATGAGAAGTCGTGCTTTTGTAGCGTTAGTCGCTATTTTTTTTATTTTCACTGCTTTCGCCCAGGATGAATTGGGAGTTGAAATTGAAGCCCTTAAGAAGACTCAAGACTTACTCAAAGATTCGCAAACTAGAGGGTCAGCTATCAATGGAAATAATGCTGTTACGGCCGACAAAGCTGCAAAAAACCTAGGTGATAAAAGTGGTCAAACCGACAATATTTACTCACTCAGTAATGATGTGTTTGAGAGCATGCTCAAAGAAACTAATGGCGACACAGATAAAGTTCAAAAATTATTGCAAGACGGTATGAGAAATCCGGCCGACTTTGCAAACAAGATGACACCCGAGCAACAAAAAAAGCTAAAAGACATTTCTGAAAAAATCGAAGGCCCTAAATCGCTACCTTGAACAAATGAAACTATGATTTTTCTCTAGCAACAATCCGCAGACTCATACCGTTTTATACATATTCATTTTATGGAACTTGAGGCGAGGACGTTGCTAGGGAAAAATTATAGTTTCATTTGTTCAAGGCACTAAATTAGTGGCACACGTTTTTTCAGCTGGTTTTTTTGCAAATTTTGAAAGCGCTTTAGCTACAAGCTTCAAACCTGAGCCTGTGATACCTGCTATTTTTTGCGCCACTCTTTGACGTAAAAACGGAAGGCTAAGTCTTCTTAAACTGCCTGTTCTCTCATATTCAAGGATTCTATCAAGTGAGTTGGCATAATTGGCATTCAATTGTGCCCTGACTTTTAAATACGATTTCTTTGTTTCTTCCTTAGATTCATCACCCTTAATTTTTTCAATTTCAGCATCTAATTGGCTCAATTCTTTTCGCAACACGGATAGTTTTTCTAAATGCTTTTTAAGTTTAGAAATAGCCATAGAAGACAATAAATGATTAGGTATAAAGACAATCTCTTTATCGCCATTAGCTAAGACTATGACCTGGGCCTTTGAATTTGTAATCTTTGAAGCATGCTCTAGAATTAATCCCTTAAGCTCTGGATAATCCCGGAGTGCTACTCTAAAAAATGTTCTAAGAAATTCAGGAATAACATAATCAGAACTTATAGGTTTACGCTTTGGACTCCCTGCTAAAGCCTTTTTCACTTGGAGTAGCTTTAAAGCCTCTTCTCTATTTCTCTTTTTTAAGGCCCAATTTTTTTCAATTGAAAATAATTTTTCCGGATCTAGATTTTCTTCGAGCCACGCATTTTCTAATTCATTAAAGCTTTTTTTTGTAGACCCCCTATAAGCCTTAACTAATCTTTTCTTAGCCGCGGGATCACTTTCCATAACTCGCAAATCTCGCTCAATTTCAGGACTCATATTCTTATGAAAATTTCTTTGAGTGATTTCTTCAGCTTCCTGAAGAAGTTTAATTCTCACATCTTTTGGCAATTGTTTTTCTTTAAAACTAAGAGCCCATATTTGAAATTTATCTAATAACTGTCTCAATCCCGAACGAAAATGAATTGCGAAACTCGCCCTTGGACTTATAGCAAAAGGCAACAAAGAATTTTCTTGAAGAGCCTTCATAATCACTTGATCCATTTTCGCCTTATCCACCCCAGAGGAATGTCTTAAAGACCAAAGAAAATATCTCAAGGGATGTCCCGCATCATAGGGATTGGCGATGATAATATTACGGTCGACTTGATCCAAGGAAGTCGCTTGACTCAAATCACGTAACAACCCCTTTTGTCCCATACGTTCAAAAACATATTCTCGCTTGAATGAATCTAAATCGCGATCTTTTTCATCCCTAAATCTTTTTGCAATTTCTCCTGAAGCCTTAGCAAAAAATTCTCCAATCTTAGGATCTTCACTCACAGCTGATGCCACGTAGTCTGCAATCACTTCTTCGACAAGCAAATGCACAGGCTTGAGATCGCCACGGTAAGTGGCCGATAAATGATGCCCCAATTCATGGCGACTCACCGACAAATCGCGAATCGTTAAAAGATTCCAATCTGTTTTGCTTTGAGTGCTTCGAGGCAAGAAAACCAGTCGACGAGAAAAAACACCATTAGGATTTTCATTGAGTTCTTGAAATTTTTTATCGTTAATGATCTTAAGCAAATTGATAGCGCGGCCTTTGACGTCGTCGCTCAGCGGAAACAAAATTTCGTTGAGATTGATTTTAGGGAAACGACCGTAATAGGCATTGTCTTGAAATACTGTAAAGGAACCCACGTCGCATTCACTCATGGGACTATTTTTTGCAATTCTATAAGCAAAATTATTTACAGAAAATCCGTAACGAAAAAAGGCATACCTATCAAAGAATCCATCTAGGAGCTCTTCGACGATGATGTTTTTATTAAAAGTTTTATTTATCATTTCCACGAGATCTGCCAGTGCATAAGCCAATTCCGACTTCTGCAAGGCGTGATATTGCTCAGCCACATGCGCTTTAATATTTAGAATGCTCGGATTTAATTGAGCAACAATATCCGTAAGTCTAACATGCTCAACATCACCCAAATGTATAACGGCTTCGAGATCAGGGGGATTGGGCAATCCTATTTCTTTCCAATAACGTAGCTGTTTCACAAGATCAGCACGCATAAGATCGGCTTGCTCTCTAGCTTCAGCAGTGACACTTCCAATGTGAGTCACTTCTGGAATTTCATCTTCTGGATTCCAATCATCGGCAAAAACTGTGAAATTCGAAACTAATAGAAATACAAATAAGAGAGCGTTTTTAACGTTTGAGCTTAGCGTGGGTAGACGAAGCATCGCTCTCATCTAGGACTCGTGACACGGTCAGTCAATACTTTTCCCCAGCACTTTCAACAATTCCCCGACCCCACTCTTAAGGTCGCACAGTTATTCTTTAATGCGGTCTTTTAAATATTGAAGAAGATCTTGGGCCCACTTAGGGATATTAGTTCCGTCATGTTTGAGAATTAAGTCAGGGCGAAATGCGGCCGTGACTAGCAAAGATTGCCTCAAACGCCACTCTTCAGCTTTGGCATGGTTTCCACCCGTGAGTTCTTCGGGCACTCCCTGCCCCAAACATTCACGGGGTTTGGTGTATTGCGGATACTCAATGAGTCCGTTCGAAAAACTATCTTCTCGATTGGAATCTACATGGCCCAAAACGCCTGGAATCAATCGGACTAGAGCATCGACAAAACAAAGAGCGGCCAATTCGCCACCGCTTAAAATAAAATCACCGAGCGATATCTCCATATCCACCCATTCTCGATAAAAGCGTTCATCAATTCCCTCATATCGACCGCAAAAAATCACGATGCTTTGTGTTTCATGTCTTTCCTGAGAAATCCAATCACAAAATTTTTCAAGCACTGGCTGCTCAAGACGCACTCCTCGGGGATGCGTGGCCAAAACTTTTAAATTTTCTCTTTTTCCATTTAAGGCATCGAGCTCTGATTGCGCCGCTAAAGCAACGACATCGGCTTTAATGAGCATTCCTTGTTTTCCACCAAACGGAGTGTCATCAGTAGTTCTGTGTTTATCGAGTGCAAAACTTCGAAGATCTTTGGACTCCAGAGAAACCAAACCCTTCACTTGAGCTCTTCGCAATATTGAAGTGTTCAAGACACTACTTACAGTCTCAGGAAAAAGCGAGTAAACCACAATCTTCAATCGTGGACTCTCAGATAAATTGTCAGATTCTAATTTAGTTTCCATTCATAAATCTCTGGAACTATTATTTTTTGATCTTCATGATTCACTTTTGAAATCCAGTTCGCAGGGAATTCAATTTGTTCGCCCGTAGAATTTTCAACTACAAAATTTAAAACTCCTGGAGCCACTTCAAAAAAATTTTTTATTTGCCCGTAGCTTTGACCCTTTTCATCTATCACCTGAAACGACCACACATCACAAAGATAAAAGTCGGCATCTCCCTCGATCTTTGGAAAAGACTCTCGCTCAATCCCCAATTCCACACCTTGCCCTAAAGTCAGTGAATCACTAACTCGAATAAGAGCTTCCGTGGCCTGCCCCCAAGACTTAACTAAAGGACGGGGTGCTTCGAGCAATTCTAGTTTTGAATTATTATCAATGCGATAAAGTGTTTTAACATCGGGCCAAAGACCCGATGTTGGATTAAAAATTTTGATTTTATATTGTTGCGAGTGATCTTTAGGAATTCCATGAGCTCGAAGGACTTGCGCCAAAGCAACGAGCTTCACGAAAAAAAGAACTAAGCCTTAGCTTCTTCAGCAGCGGGAGCAGCTTCAACACGTGAAGCTTTCTTAACTCGAAGCTTAGCTTTCTTAGAAACTTTCTTACCGAGCACACCTTTTTCGCTGTCTCTCATAAGTTTTACAACTCTTTGAGAGGGTTCAGCACCAAGTTTTACCCAGTGGTCAAAACGATCTTTTTTAATTTGGAAGCTCTTGAGCTCTTCATCGTATTGGCCAATTTTTTCTAGGTAACGACCTGTGAGTTTGGCTCCTTTTTGAGCCACAGTAACTCTAAAGATCCGCTGATTTTTTTTACCACCTGGCGATAAATGAATAACAACCATAACTTATATTAGGCCTCCAGGCTGCATAAAATGCCTCTTTTTAAGTCACTTGGCAAGTTATTTAGTTAGAATTTACGGCCGAAACCTTTGCCGCCTTTTCGCTGAGCAAAGGGGTTAGGCATTGAGCCCATTCCAGCCCCCGGCATTCCACCACCGGCCCCACCCATTCCACCAAGAAGTCCTCCGAAACGTCCAAGTTTCTTCATCATTTTTCGCGCATCCAAGAAGCGTTTGATGAACTGATTCACATCATTAACTTGAGTTCCAGAACCCTTGGCAATTCGAGCTCGACGAGATCCATTGAGAACATCAGGACTGCGACGCTCTTGCTGGGTCATCGAATTTATAATGGCATTAATACGCGACATCTCTTTTTCGGTGTCGACCTGATCGAGCTGCTCTTGAATGGCTCCCATACCAGGAAGCATTTTCATAATTCCAGATAGTGGCCCCATACGACTCAATAGCTTGAGCTGCTCACGAAAATCCTCAAGCGTAAAATTATTCATGTTCTTGAGCTTTTCAGCAGCATTGGCGGCTTCTTCTTCGCTAATAGCCATTTGAGCCTTTTCGATGAGACTCATAACGTCTCCCATATCGAGAAGGCGAGAAGCCATACGATCTGGGTAAAAAGCTTCAAAATCTAAAGCGCGCTCGCCCGTTCCGATAAACTTAATAGGCTTGCCAGTTGTTGAAACAATAGAAAGAGCCGCACCACCACGGGCATCTCCATCAAGCTTAGTGAGAATGCTTCCAGTAAGACCCAAATCACGATCAAAAGCTTCGGCTACTTCAACAGCTTGTTGTCCCATCATAGAATCGATGACGAGAATTTTTTCGATGGGGTCTACTTTAGCTGAAACGTTTTGCAGTTCCTTCATCAATTCAGAATCAACCTGCAAACGGCCCGCTGTATCGACTAATAGAACTTCAAGATTTTGATCAGAGGCCGCCTTAAAAGCCGCTTCTGAAATTTTCACCGCTCCTTGAGCCGCTTCAAATCTCAAACAAGGAATTTGATTTTTTTCTGCGAGCTGAGCCAATTGCTCCATCGCTGCCGGACGCTGTGTATCGGTGCTCACCACGCCCACTCTACGGCCCTTATTCTTAAGCCATAAAGCTAATTTGATGGTGCTCGTTGTTTTACCCGAGCCCTGAAGCCCACAAACAAGAACGCAGGCAGGAGGACGAACATCTAATTTAAGTTCTCGGTTTTCACTTCCAAATATTTGAACAAGTTCTTTATGTAAAACTTTAAGAATTTGCTGCTCAGGACTTAAACTTTTGATGACATCTTCATGAAGACAACTTTCTTTAACTCGAGCTAGAAAATCTTTGGCGACTCTAAAATGAACATCGGCTTCAAGGAGCCCAGTGCGAATTTCAGATAGAACGGCGTCGACATCGGCCTCAGAAATTTTAGAACGACCGCGCACTTTTTGAAGAGCGCCCGATAAGCGCTTTTGAAGTTGATCAAACATGAAAGTCCTTTAGAGACTTGTATAGTCTGGAAAAGACCCAAAGAAAATGCTGAAGTTAATAGCCATCTGTAAGCTGTGCTGAGTGTCTTCAGACCCTAAGTTTTTACCTTTATAAATAAAGTCCTTAAGCTCCATTCTTAAGCCATAACGTGAACCCATTAAGAAACGCATTCCCGCCGTTAGAGCTCCACCAAATCTCTGGTGCTTGGCGCCCTTAGCACCATCAAGCATTTTTTCTTCAGTATTGATGAGGGCTAACCCGGCGCCCACATAAGTATCAAACATCCAGACTGAAGTTTCAGTTAAGTGCATTTTTGAATAGTAAGGGGTGAACAAATACGATGCCGAATACATCCACTTTGGAATTTCCACTCCTAGACCACCTTTATTGATAGTCGCTGGCACTTTGTCTCGAACTTGAGAATTCACAAACTCAGTTTCCTTGCCATAATTCAACTGAAACCAAACGGGCTCAATAGCGTGACGTTGGTTGAAATGATACAAAGCCGCAGCATTAAAAGCATAATAATTATGAATGGTAGAAACGGGAGAATATTCTCCGCCAAGAGAGAACTCAACCTTATCATCGCGTGGGAAGAGTGGGTTTAACACAGAAATTTCAGGGCCATACTGAGACTCAACTCTATAAGTTTCAATCGAAGATTCTGGAAGCTTTTGAATGTATTGAGCCTGTGTTGCAGAGGCTATAATGATTGCTGAAAGTATCCCCAAACCCCGTCGTTTCATAATTTTAGTATAATATATGGACTCGCCATTGGTGCAGTCTGCCCTCAGTTTTGATAGCAATTGAAGCCCGAAAAAGACTCATTGCGTCTAAGCGCCAAAGTGTATAAGACCCTCTTCATAACTTTTGTTTACAATGAATAAGGTGTGTAGTTTGGCGAAACTCAATTTACTTATATTATTTTTTTCATTGTCACTTATTTCAAAGGCCCATGATAACAAGGCGACACAACCCTTATGTGCCGATGCTGTAAGCCAACTTAATCCTTTAAAAACCCCTATTCTTTTCTACACTAAAAGACCCTTTAAAAAGGGAGAAATAAAAAGCGTAGGTGTCGTTCTTGGTCCTGGAGAAAAATTTGATCCCGTAAAATTAAATCTCGAAGCTTACGGAGAATATATTTATCTACTCACAAATACTGGACACCTTATAATTTCTCCCAGAGTTCCTCATGACGCCACTGAAAAGAAATTCTTTGCTTCGCACTTAGGATTAGTCTTAAACGCTCAAAAAAACATTAAGACTCCCTTTGAAATTATTGGTGCCGGTGAATTTATTTTAACTGATGCTAACATCACAAAGTTCAATAATAAGTCAGGGCTCCTTCGAGGCAACTTAGTCAATTTAGAAAATTCTGCACGGGATTTTGATTCAAGAGGCATGAGCGTTTGGAGAGACCAAGCCGCCTTCAAAGATTTCTCTGACTATTCCGATGAATCGCATCTCACAGAAATCAAAAGGGCCCAAGGGGAACTTAGATGGAGACTCGATCCCAAGTTAAATCTCATCCGCAAAAATTTTGAAATGGCTTACAGTGCCTTTATAAAGAAAAATAACTACAACCCATTTGTTCAACATAACTTTTTTAACTATTTTTATAAGGGCGAACCCAATTTTGAAGAATATCTTAAAATTAAAACTCCAATAGGAATGAACCTTTATTACGTCGCGCACGATGGAGTCATGACTTTTCTAATTCGCTCTGAAGAAATCTCAGGCTTAGGACCTATTGAAGCTCTCACCCAAGAATTAAATACTTTAAATAGTCAGCCGTAATATAATTGTAAATTTACGAGAGTTTTAATCGGGTGCGCATGAGTCGCTCAATCTCAGAAGCTGTCTCTTCTAGCGCTTTGTTGGTCACATCAAAAAGTGGCCACCTTCGATGCCTTTGAAATATTTCACGAGCCCATTCCAATTCTTCTCGAATATGCTGAAGACTAGCGTATTCACTCGCGGGGTCGCGCCCCATTCGAGATAAACGCTCCTTACGAATTTTCATGAGCGCTTCGGGATCTATAGTGAGGGCAATAATTTTGTTTTGATCGATTTTGAAAAGTTCTTCAGGAGGAGAGATTCCTTTGACCAAAGGAACATTGGCCACCTTATATCCTTTATGTGAAAGATATATAGACAATGGAGTTTTAGAAGTTCTTGAAACACCCACTAAGACGAGATCGGCTTGCTGAAGATTTTCAGGATTCGAGCCATCATCTTGCTTAACCACAAATTCCATGGCTTCGATTCTACGAAAATACTTATCGTTGATTTCGTGAAGCAATCCAGGGGTGAGCGAGGGTTGAGTTCCCAAAAAGCGATTCATAACATCAAGCATCGGCCCTAAAAGATCGACTGATAAAATATTCAGTTCTTCAGTGCGCTTTTTAATAGCTTCGCGAACAATGGGACTTACGGTTGTGTAAATCACGGCAGCCCCTTTTTGATGGGCTTCCTCTAAAATGGCATCCACCTGATCTTTAGTCCTGACAGATTTATATCGAACTGTTTTTACATTTTGATCGAGGGAATATTGAGTGAGCGTTGCATGAACAATGTTTTCAACAGTCTCTCCAGTTCCATCGCTCACAAGGAAAACTAAAAAGGGTTGTGCCGTAGTCGGTGTCATGATCTTAAAAAGAAGTTTGGCCCATAAAAGACCCTTTAATCAATAGATATTTAAAAAAATCCAAGCAAGCAACGCACTCATTCAGACTTATTATAAAAGAGATTTTTCACATAAAGAGCCATAACGGATGAGCTGACTTTCGTAGCTAAAAACATTAACGGCGGAGCCCCGAGGTCTAAGCATTTCCAAGGGAGTCCATTCCAATTTAGCGTGTCGAGACTCAGGCTTTCCAGGCAATGAATACTCATAAAGCTTCAGATCATAAAATGGAGAGCTATTTAAAAACCAATTCAAATGCAATGGAGAAAACCAAGGTTGGGTATTTTCTGAAAAGCTATACTCTTTCACATCCAAAGCTCGATCTTTAGCAATTTTAGTCACTACAGCCTCAAAAGTTTGAGCCGATCCTAATTCGGAATCCCAAAACACAACTTCCTGTCCCTGCCCCATTTCGGGAACATAACCACGATCCCTTAAGCAGATATAAAATCGTATGGATGCTCCTGCACGAAAGCATTCATAATCGTCAGTATAAATCCATGGAACAGGAGAAATTTTAGCCAAGGGAACTATTTTAGTTTTTCGAGACTTTTTCAAATTAAGTAGAACTTCGTTTTGATGAGAAAAATCAGAGTCAGTCGCAGTTAATTTTAAATTAACTTTTGTCAAAGAATCAGAAATGAGGCCTTTTTTATCTGGGTTTTCCAAGCGAACACTTTGCTCAGTGAAGCGCCCTCGCGCCATATTAAAATATCGAAGAGTTCCCTCCAAAGTGCCCGAGGCATTTTCTTCAAGAGGCGTAATAAAAGTTCCACTGGAATCTTTAATTATAAATACAAAGGATTTTTTGGCTTTAAAATGAGGGATCTTTTGCTCGTATTGAGCCAAAATCACTTCCGTATCGCTATTTGGAATTTTACCCTCATAAATATATTTAACAGGAGTTTTTAATTTAAGTCTTTTGGCTAAAATGTCTTTGGAATAAATTAGATTTAAATGATTCGATTTATTGTATCGATTCGAAACTTCAATTCTTTGTATTTGAGCCGCTTTAGCATCGGTATAAGTAAAACTAAAATATAAATCACCCAACAATTTATCTTGGAATCTTAGTTGACGGTTTTTTCCAGGCTTCTTTTTAAAACGAAAGCTCTGCCAGGAATAAGTGTTTAAACTATTCACTAAAAGCACTTCATTCTCATCACCTAAATCACGATAAAACAAATCAACATCATCTGAGAGCTTTATAGTTTGAATGGTTTTATCGGTACTTAAATTAGGAAAAAGCTCACTCAATGAAATAACTTGCTTCTGATGTTGGCTAAAGTATCCAGTAAAATTTCTTCGCCCAATATTCACGCTGCTATCAGAGCGCCTTAGGCTCAGCATAAAATCGTCGCCACGCTTGTGGTCAGGTTCAATATCATTAACAAAATAAGAGATTTCGTAACGAACTGGCTCAAGCAACCCTGTCTCTGGGTTAATTTCATCCGTATAAAGTGTAGAAGTATCGTGGCCTTTAATGTCTGCATTGGGATTGATATATTTCAATTTAAAAGGAAGGATTCTATAAGACGTTTCTCCATCTTTTAAAATCACTACCAATGTTTTAGTTTCGGCACCTTGCAACCACCCAATTCGATCTCCATTATCAAAGCTTGCAAAGATTTCAAATTTTGGATTTAAAAAAAAATCTTTCTGAGTAGAACTTTCGGGTGTCGCCGTTTCAGAGTTGGAAAAGACAGAGGCATTCGAAAAAATTAAGAGAACAAATACGAATAAATAAATTTTTTTGAGATTCATAGAGACACCTAAACCTTGGCCTAGGAATAAAGATTAAGGGTATTTCGCTGTCAAGATAACTCGGCTTAGATACAGTTCGAGCTCTAACCCTGCAAAGCCACCGACCAAGGCGCTTCACCGGCTTGGCAACTTTGAACTATAATATCGCGAAGCTCTGGAATTCCTTGGCCTGTAAGAGCCGAGACCATAGCTATTTGAACCTTAGGATAATCATGTTTGAGCGACCTTAAAACCTGAGCACGTCTCAAAAAAGCCCCTTCGCTCAATCGATCCATTTTATTGAGAACAAAAAGCCTAGGGATATCAAGCGCACCGATCTCTTCCAAAACTTTTTCAGTAGTTTCAAATTGTTCCTTCCAAGCGGGATGCGAGAAATCTAGCACATGAATTATAAGTCTTGATTCAATAGCTTCTCGCAAAGTGCTCTTAAAAGAATGAACCAACTCCGTTGGAATATCCCTAACAAAACCAACTGTATCGCTCACTAAAATGCGTGGTTCGGTTGGAGGAGATAATGGGCGTATCGTTGTATCGAGCGTACAAAAAAGTTTGTCCTCTGTTTTCACAGGAGCCTTAGTCAAACGCTGCATGAGAGTCGATTTACCGGCATTGGTGTAACCCACCAAAGCCACACGCGGGAGCGAAGATCGACGCGAACTTTGAACGCTAAAAGCCTCTCCGGCTTCCTTAAGTTTTCGAGTGAGTATGGAAATACGATCCTTCACCACTCGACGATCTAGCTCTAAACGAGTTTCACCCTGCCCACGTCCCTTCAAACCACCCTTTCCGCCTCGTTGGCGCGATAGCCCCATCCACAATCCAGAAAGACGACTTTGAAGGTATTTGAGTTGTGCAAGTTCCACTTGCAACTTCGCAAGATGAGTTTGAGCATGATGCTTAAAAATAGAGAGAATAACCGCTTGGCGATCAAGAACTGGAATTTTAAAACAATCTTCCAAATTTCGAACTTGAACAGCACTTAAGGAAAGTTCAAAAACCACCGCTTGAACAGGATTTTCTTTCAATCGATTTTGAATGAGCTCTAATTTTCCTGTTCCCAAATAAGTCGATGGAGACACTTCACGAGGCTCTCCCACCCGAATGATTTCCTGACATTTCATACCTAAGGATTCACAAAGACGCTTCATCTCTTCACCTTCATCGTAAAGAGAATCCGGAACCACTATAACAACCTTATCGCCATAGCTTTTTTCAAAGCGGCCCCATAAGAATTCAGGATTTTCATCTGAATTTTGAATTTGAGAATTTGTATTTTTAGGAGTTTCAGAATTTTCTAAAATAATTTTTTCTGGAATAGACTCTTGAAGATCTTTTGTAGTCTGCCCCAAAACTTTAGCTCTTGCCAATTTACGGATATCTTCGCCGGACCAAGCCCTATTTTTTTTCAATCTAAAACTTCTCCCCATTTTTTTATATTTGGAAAATATTCTTTAAGTTTATTCCATTCATTCTCTGTAAAAGACCCGCTTCCATAAATGGACTCCGAGGCTCCCCACAAATTCTGAAGCGACTCTAAATTATCTTTTTTAATCGTAGGCAATAAGACCATTTGGTCGAGGACTCCAAAAGTAGGTTTAAATAAAAAAGCTCCATCCGAGGGCAAATGGCCCTTATGAAAAGCCATAGAGATTAAACCATGTGATAATTTATCAAGCTCAATATATTCTTTTGGAAGTTTTGAAAGCGGAGGACTCATGCGCGAATCTGTTTTGACTATTAAAGCCCTAATCACTCGTTTTGCATGTCCTTTCGTTCGTTTCTCACTTTATCCAGTATACCATTAATGAAAGAAGGCGATTCCTTAGTGCCAAATTTTTTTGCTATTTCCACAGCTTCGTCAATAATGACAGGAATATCAGCCTTTTGGGTCTCATCTTGAAAGAGGATTTCAAAGCTTCCAACCCTTAAAATGGCCAAATCAACCTTCTCCAAACGGTCCATTCTCCAGTTAGTTAAAAGGGCCTCAATTTTCTTATCAATCTCAGGCAAGCGACCCAAAACACCTAAAGCTGTGCTCTCAAAATAGGCTTGGTTTTCCGAAGAACCCTCAGCTTGGTCCTCCCAAAATGCACGGCTCCTAGTTTTAGCTAAAGGTAAATCGATAGGATTGAGCATCCACTGATAAACCCATTGAACAACAAGTTCGCGACTACGGTGACGATTAGGCATTATTTTTCATCCAATAAGACATAAACAAAGCAGCTTGAGCAGCTTCGCTACCCTTTGTAGCTCGCTCAGCAGCTTGTTCATAATTATTCACAGTTAAAACTCCAAAACCAATCGGTATATTTTTTTCGAGAGAGACCGTCATTAACCCCTGGCTAAGAGCTTGGCAAATATATTCGAAGTGCGGAGTGCCCCCTTGAATTACACAACCCAATGTTACGACAAAATCAGGCTTTTCTGTCTCTATAAAGTGCTTGGCCGCCAAAGGCAGCTCAAAAGAACCCGGAACTGCGATTGTCTTAATATATTCAGGAAGCAGCCCCATTGTTTCTAAATAACGACGAGCCGAAGACTCAAGACGTTCTATAATGTCTTCGTACCAAAGAGTTTTAAGAATAATAACCTTTTTTAAATTCTGCACATGCTTTTTCATGGCCTCAGAGCTAACGCCCGGAAGAACTTTATCTCCCATTTTAGCGGCTTCGTGCAAAGTCATACTTCGCTCTCCTGAAACATATGGCCCATCTTGATCTTCTTGGTTTCCATATAATCTTTGTTATGCTCATGAACGCCCACCACTAGTGGAACTCGCTCAAGGACACTTAAACCAAAAGACTCAAGACCGATAATTTTGCGAGGATTGTTAGACAATAATCGCATTTGTCGAACTCCAAGTTGGCGTAAAATCTGGGCACCAATTCCATATTGTCTTAAATCAGGAGAAAAGCCTAAGGCTTGGTTGGCTTGAACCGTATCGAGGCCTTCATCTTGCAATTGATAAGCCTTGAGCTTATTCACTAACCCAATACCACGTCCCTCTTGGCGCAAATACAAGAGAACTCCACGACCTTCTTCAGCAATTTTCTTGAGAGCCGCATCTAATTGGGATCCACAATCACAGCGCAAACTTCCTAAAAGATCGCCCGTCAAACACTCAGAATGAACGCGGACAAGTACGGCTTCTTTAGACAACTCTTCAGGACTCCCTAAAGTGACTGCAACATGCTCATGTTCATCAATCACTGACTTGAAAACATGAATTTTAAAATCTTTAGAATATTTAGAAGGCAACTTAGCTTCAACTTCTTTTGTAACTAAAGAACGATCAAAATGAATTCGATAATCAATCAAATCGGCAATACTTAAAATGTTCAGCCCATGTTCTTTCGCAAAAATTTCCAAGTCATGCATGCGCGCCATGGATCCATCTTCTTTAAGAATTTCACAAATAACTGCGGAGCCACTGAGAGCGGCTAGCTTAGCTAAATCAACAGATCCCTCTGTATGACCCGCTCGCACGAGCACACCTCCCTCAACGGCTCGAAGGGGAAAAATGTGTCCAGGTACAACAAGATCACTTCTTTGTGCATTATCACGAATAGCAGTTTGAATGGTGTGAGCACGATCTTGAGCCGATATTCCAGTAGAAACTCCCTCACGAGCTTCAATTGAAACGGTAAAAGCAGTTTTTAAAGGAGTTTGATTCTGATCGGTCATCATAGGCAAAGCCAAACGATCAATTTGTTTGGCTTCCATGGCTAAACAAACCAATCCACGCGCTTTGCTCACCATAAAGTTTATATGTTGAGAAGTGCAAAACTGTGCAGGAAGAATGAGATCACCTTCGTTTTCACGATTTTCATCGTCAACCATAACGACCATGCGACCTTCTTGAAAATCTTTAATGGCTCGTTCAACTTTTTGAAAACGTAATAAACTTGTGCTCATGACGCGGCCAAGTTAATGAAATTTCAAGCCAATGTAAACAAGCAAAGCACTCTCAATAGCTTCAAGAAACTTTAAATATAAGGAGACTAATCCCTTAAAATTTAACGATTATATTTTGCCACCATTCAGGCAAATGACTGGTGAGAAAGGCCTCTATTCGCTTATCCCAAGCCATTATCACTAAAAATCCCACAACGATAACGGCCAAGGCTCCCACAATATAGAGTTTACGCAATCTCGACTTTTGTTTGTGAAACCATTGAAAACCCAATTTGTGCGACAAAAAACCCAAAAGGGCCAGAGAACTCCCCGCACCCACCCCAAAAAGTGTCACATGAATAAAACCTCGAAATTGAGAGCCCTCCCTAGCTAAGTATCCTAGCGCAGCCCCCAAAGAAGGACCAATACAGGGTCCCCAGATTAAACCCAAACTCAGTCCCTTAATAAAATCTGATTTCAATAAAACTTGCGGTACTTTAATTTTATGATTCTGTATTTTTGAGAGAAAATTCTGGAATAAAATGTTGAATTTCGAATTCAACATAAATATTCCCATCAAGACCATGAGCCAAGCGCCCCAGATTCTCAGAATATTTGGGTCAATAAAACTTTCGGCAGAAAGTATTCCAAGCAGAGTACCCGCCATTGAAAATGAAAAAACAAAACCTGCAATTAACAAAAAAAATGATTGAAGTGATTTTTCTATAGAAGCGATTGTCACTATAGGAATCAGCGGTAAAACACAAGGCGACAGAGCACTGAGCATTCCTGCTAAAAAGAGAACTAACATCAATCACCCGATATGTGCGTTTTCAAAAACGAAAGAATCTGACTTTTTTCTGTTTGGCCTGCTTCACGAGCCAGCTCTTTTCCGGCTTTTAAAATAATCAGTGTTGATTGACGATTTACATTCCATTCTTTTCTGAGCAATAAGGCATCGTCATAAGGAATCACTAAGGTTACGACTCCTTTTAAAGCATTATCTGTCACCATAATTTTATCTAAAATCTTTTTCTGGGCTTGGCAGGAAGGACACCAATCGGCATAAAAGTGGAGCAAAACATATTTCCCTTCTTGAGTGGCCTTCTCCATAGTTTTCGTAAGATAAAGCTCAGGTTTCTTTCCCCATGAAGTCGTACTGAGCACCAAAAAAATAATAAGAAAATTAAGCGAAAAAAATTTTTGCCTCATAGAACCAGAATAACATTAGGCCTTTAAAAGACTAGTGAGTCTCAGATAAATATGATCTTAAAAGGTGTATGAGGATTTTGTACTTATTGATCCTTTTTAAAACTCAGTTGGCGTTCAAAATGTTTTGCCATCATATCCGATTCAATATTCACTAAATCACCCACCTTTAAGCTCCCAAGATTAGTCAGCGCCAAGGTGTGTGGAATAATCATATGAGACCAACGAGTTTCAAAGGCAAGGTCTTCAACATGATTGACTGTCAAGCTCACGCCATTCAGGGCAACAGAACCTTTTTTAATCAAATAGGGTGCAATCATTTTTTGAGCCGCTTCCTTAGCCACAAAAACAAATTCTTCGAAATCACCAATTTTGTTTCGACTCAAAAGCTCGGCCACAGCTTCCACATGACCACTCACCAAATGACCGCCAATTTCATCTCCCATTCTAAGAGAAGACTCCAAATTTAAATGATCACCTGATTTTTTGGATCCCAAATTTGTACAAGAAAGTGTTTCTGGAGAGATTTCAAAACTGAGCCAACATGAGTTCTCGTTTTTATCATTTTTTACAACTGTTAAACAAACGCCATTCACGGCGATAGACGCGCCAAGAGAGGCTTCTTTTAAACGAGCGTGAGTGACAAGAACTTTAAAACGCAAACCCGAAGGAATTTCTTCAACGCTACACAACTTTGAAGATTCAAGGACTAGACCTGTGAACATTAAATGGCTACTACCTCTACAATTTCAGGAATTTTCTCTCGCAAACGATTTTCGATACCCATTTTCAAAGTGGCTGTGGAAGAAGGACAACCCGAACAGGAGCCCTGCATATGCAGGAAAACAATTCCATCCTGATATTTTTCAAAAGTGATGTCGCCACCATCCATCGCCACTGCAGGACGAATATCACGATCAAGTATTTCAACAATGAGCTTTTCAACATCAGTTTCAGCTTTAGAATTCTGATTCAGAAGAGCTTCGGGAAGAACCGCCTGTAGGCCGCTTTTGATAAAGGCTTTTACAGTATCGATGACCTTATCATTGACCTCGGTCAAACGATCGTGATTGGCTAAAGTGACAGTGACAAAGTTTTTGCCAACCATAACAGCAACAATGCCCTCAATCACAAAAAGTTGCTCGGCCAATGGAGCCTTTCCTTGAGCACTCGCTTTGTCTGAAAAAGTGGCCGCTCCTGACTCTAAAAGAGGGGGATGAGTTACATATTTAAGGGAATTAGGATTTGGCGTGAATTCCAAATCCACGCGAATAGTATCAAATGTCATAGGGCTTATCTCTTATCATGAAAAAAGACCTATCTCTAACTAGATTTAAGCCTATCCTTGACCGAAGTTAAGGCTATGTTAGTTAAAAGGCGTGGTGAGCAATAATATACTCTTAGAAAAACACTTAGAAAAAACCCAAAGCTTTTACGATAGCTACCCCACTTCCAAAAACCGATGGAGTCGTTTTTACACAAGACTTTTAGGGCATTACTATCGATTTTTTATTCCGGAAGGCAGCCGAGTTCTCGAGATTGGTTGTGGATCGGGTCAACTTTTAGGGGAATTGAGCGATCGTATTTGTGTGGGGGTAGACCTTTCAGCCCAACAAATCCGTGCCGCCAGCATGAAAAATCCTCAAAACCGATATTTTGTCGGCTCCGGAGAAAAACTATCCTTGATTGAAGACCTCAAAGCCCAAAGTTTTGATTACGTCATACTTTCTGAAACAATAAATTTTGCTGGCGATGTTCAAAAGCTTTTTGAAGAAATTCAAAAAGTCTCTAACCCTGAAACTCGTTTGATAGTTAATTTTTTCAACAACCTCTGGCGCCCTATTCTTTCGTTAGTCACTTTTTTGCGTCTTAAAAGAGCCACACCAAAATTGAACTGGCTCAGTCACACAGATGTTAACAACCTATTGCAGCTTAGCTCTTGGGAGATCGTCAAAGAAGATTGTCGAATCTTGTGTCCCTATAATCTTTTTGGACTCGAGAAAATTTTTAATGTTGTTTTAGCCCCCCTCCTAAGCTCCTTATCTTTGACTGTTTTTCAAATTGCTCGCTCCACCCAACACAACATCAAAAAGGAACTCAGCGTATCTGTAGTCATTCCCGCAAGAAACGAAGAAGGCAATATTGAAAACGCCATAAAAAGATTGCCCAGAATGGGATCACACACCGAAGTCATCTTTGTAGAAGGAAATTCTACAGATCAAACTTGGCGAGAAATTCAAAGAGTCAAAGGGGCCCATCCTGAATGGGATATTAAAATTCTAAAACAAAGCGCGCGCGGTAAAAGAAATGCTGTAGAAGAAGGCTTTGCCATTGCACAGGGCGACTTACTCATGATTCTTGACGCGGATTTAACGGTTCCCCCGGAAGAACTTCCTAAATTTTATAACGCCGTAGCCTCCGGCAAATGTGATTATGCCAACGGAGTGAGATTAGTTTACCCCATGGAAAAAAAGGCCATGCGTTTCATCAATATGTGTGGAAACAAATTCTTTAGTTTGTCTTTTAGTTGGGTACTCGGACAAAACATCAAAGACACTCTCTGTGGAACAAAAGTTCTACTCAAAAAGAACTATATTAAAATTCAAAAAAATCGAAAGTACTTTGGAGATTTCGACCCCTTCGGAGATTTCGATATGATTTTTGGCTCTGCCAAGCTCCACCTGAAAATGATGGACATTCCAATTCGATATCGCGATCGCACTTACGGTGAAACTAACATCAACCGATGGGCTCATGGATGGCTTTTAATTAAAATGTTGTTTTTCTCACTAAATAAACTAAAGTTCATTTAGGAGAGAAGCTCACTCAATGTTTAAAAAAATCCGACTCAGTTTATCGATTCAA
This sequence comes from Pseudomonadota bacterium, assembly GCA_018001635.1. GTDB lineage: Bacteria > Bdellovibrionota > UBA2428 > UBA2428 > UBA2428 > JAGNHS01. The sequence continues at coordinate 20,626 of JAGNHS010000026.1, forward strand.
ATTGTTATTGCCATCATTGCCGGTCTTATATTGGGTCCCATTCTTGGCCCAAAAGCGTCTTCGCTGGGGGCTCTTGGCAAACTCTACATTCAACTCATCAAAACCGTTGCGGCTCCTTTGGTCTTTTTTGCAATCGTAGATAGCCTTTTAAAAACTTCAATAAAGAAACGACACGCTCTTCGATTATTTGGAATTACTAGCGTCAACGCCACCATTGCGGCATTAATTGGTCTCAGTTTAGCTAATCTTTTTAAACCTGGAGAAAAACTTCACTTAGAAGGGATTGAGACAGCTAAATCTTCATTGCCTTTAATTACCGAAAAATTTAATTTTGTAAAAGCTCTCGAGGGATACATTCCCTCACACTTGCTTCAACCCTTCCTTGAAAACAACATTCTTGTTCTTGTTGTATACGCCGTCTTGTTAGGATCTATTATTCGAGTGATCAGAAATCCTGAGAATGGATTCCCTCAAGAAATTCATAAAGGCGCTTTCTACATAGAAGACATTTGTTTAACTCTCTTCAAAGTTTTTGAAATTCTACTGGAATGGGTTGTAAAAATTACCCCCTTTGCAGTTTTTGGTGTGCTCACAAAAACCATCGGTGAATATGGCTGGGCTCCGCTGCAAGGACTAGCATGGTATGTTGGCGTTGGAGTTCTTGGTCTTTGCATTCATCCCTTATTCACTTACCAACTTTGGATTAGTCTATACACTCGACTTTCTTTAAAGGAATTTTGGAGAGAAGCAAAAAATCCAGTCATATTTGGCTTAGGTTGCAACAGCAGTCTGGCCACTCTCCCCATCACTCTCAAAGCCTTAGATAAACTCAAAATTTCAAAAGCCTCTTCGCGACTTGGAGCCTGTATCGGAACCAATCTTAATAATGATGGAATACTTTTATACGAAGCTATGGCTGTATTTTTCGTAGCGCAATATCACGGATATCACATGCACTTAAACGACCAAATATTTGCCATGATCACTTGTGTGATTGCGGCCATTGGTATTGCAGGAGTTCCTGAAGCTGGCATTGTTTCATTATCGTTAGTGCTTTCGACTGTGGGTTTACCCTTAGAGATTTTACCATTACTCATCACTGTCGATTGGATTCTCGCTCGAATGAGAACGGGCGTAAACGTCTTAGCCGATATGACAGTATCAACAGTTCTCGATGAAATGGAACATCGTGAAGTGGCTCATCATAAGTAAAACAATGTTTTAATTGAGTTTTAAAAATCCTGAAGTCTGAAAGCATACGATTGACACCTTGCATCCTGGATTATAGTCATAGCAAAGCATGTCTAAGGCTTCGCTAATTTTCAGTATAATTATTTTTATACTGTCATTTAATTCAAATACTTTTGCCTCAGATAATTTAGAAGCCGATCAAGAATTATTTCTAAAAGTTTTGGGACTCTCTGAAAATTCAACTGAAGACTCCTTCGCCTCAGAAAGTGATTGGCCCTTGCGAGCTTACGCACAATCTGAAATGGCCAATTGGGGAACTCAAGCACCAGAACTCTACGAAAAAATTAAAAAATATTTAGCCCTCATCACTCCCAGCTTAAGAAAAATGATGGCGCTTAAAAAGAAAGTCGATTCCGGTCAGTATCAAACTCATACAAAATTTTTAGAAATCGGTTTATCGTGTGGTCTCATTTGTGGAAGCACTTTACGTTTACAGGTAGGTTTAAAACGTGACCCCAAACGCACATATCCATTTTTGGGTCTCCAATTTTCAGTTCAACCTCCCAGAGAATGGATTAGTTTTGGAGCGGCTGCTTCACTAGGTGTTGGTGAGTTAAAACTAAAAACAAGAAGCGCTAAAAAGTTCATGCTCACTCTAGACGATCCCCAAGCCAGTGTTAAAAATATTGGAAATCATAAAATGGCTTCAGTTCCTGTAGGCCGTTATAAAACTCAAACCAATACTACTGACGGTGACACATATTTAGGGCATGGAGTGGCTGTAGGAATCATGGCAAGCCAGTCGGAAGCTTCTAACCTCACCGTTAATCTCATTCCTCAAGTGCCCATTTGGTTTAACCATTTTGAAACTCCGATGGCTCAACAAATTTCATTAATCATGAATGCACTTTATCGTTTTGATTTTGAACAAGTCGAAGCTCAAATTTCTGTTTTTCAAACTATGGTGAATAATTTAGAAAATGATCTCGCCGAACGTGGAGTCATACTTTACGCAAGTGAAAGTCTACCTGAACTCAGCGGACGTCATGCTCTATCAAGCCCGGGAGTTTTATTCAGCCCACCTGTGATTGCTCGATACGCGCCACAAATGTTACCTGCTGCAATGATAGATCGTGCCCAATGCCAAGGCTTACTCACAGACACTACAAAAAAACCGGATTTCACCCCTCTTTTACAAAGCTCCGCGAAATGATTACTAGGCTTTCAAAATGAGTAAAAAATCATTGTCACTCAGTTGAGTGAGACTTTTATTTTTAAACTGACGACCGGGAATTTTTCCTGAATTTAAGGCCTGGAAACTAGACTGTTCGCCTCCCAAATATTGAGAGCCCATATAATGCCAAATTTCGGCGACCAAATTGGATTCAATAAACTGTGCCGACAATTGTGGTCCAGCTTCAATCATCACATCATAAAGCCCGCGCTTATAGAGAATAGACAAAGCATCTTCTAGACTTTGAGTTTGCAACCATTCCGCACCTGAGGGCCTCTTAGAAATTTTGAAGGCGCTCATATCTTGAGCTTCTCGTCGAGAAATAATGAATAAATGAGGTTGAGCCGACAACAATTCACCAGATGAATTGCGTGCCGTGAATTGAGGATCATCTTTTAAGACTGTTTTCCAAGAACTTATCATGGCGTCCACTCGAGCACGCAATTGTTGAGCATGATTTCGAGCCTCAGGTCCCGTTATCCATTGCGAAGCCCCACTGTGTGAAAAAAACTTTCCGTCTAAACTGGTCGCCATTTTTAATGTGACAAAAGGTCTTTTATTTTTATGAGCAAAAAGCCATTCACGATTGAGTGCCTCACATTGATCTTTGTGCACATCAATCTCAACCTCTATGCCCGCCGCTTGAAGCTTGGCGATTCCCTGGCCCGCCACTTTTTCAAATGGATCTATTAATCCAATAATAACCTTTTTAATTTTTTCTTTTATTAAAAGATCGGCACAAGGAGGAGTTTTTCCAAAATGAGAGCAGGGCTCGAGAGTGACGGCGACTGTTGATCCCTCAATTTTAATTCCCGCTTCATGAGCTTTCTTAAAAAGATTCACTTCAGCATGTGGGCCACCGAAAACTTCATGCTTTGCAGAAATTCTTCTTCCGTCTTTAGAAAGCATAGCTGCGCCGACGCGGGGATTAGGTCGCACCGCACGAGGCGATTCATGCGCTTCCTTGATGGCTAGCTCCATTAAAGAATCTGAATCAGACATTATTGATTGGGGAGATTGGAGTGATTGGGATGAGTGATATGCATGAGATCTTCAACCTCAGCCATCAACTCACCAACATCTTTGAAGCGCCGATAAACACTTGCAAAACGAATGTAGGCAATCTCATCGAGCTTTTTAAGACCTTCCATGACTCTTTCACCTAAATCCGTTGAAGTCACAGTATCCACACCAGACTCAAGCAATTTCCACTCGAGATCGGCAATGAGTTTTTCCATCTTACTTTTTGTAACGGGTCTCTTACCACAGGCCACTTCAACCGAGTGCATGAGTTTATTTCGATCGAAGGGTTGAAAGGTGCCATTCTTTTTTATCACCAATGGCATTTCATCTTCGATTTGCTCAAGTGTTCTCCATCGTTTGTGACACTCTAAACATTCTCGACGTCGACGCACAGAACGACCCTCAGGATCCGGTCTCGAATCCAGCACTTTAGTGTCTGCATGATTGCAGAAAGGGCAGTTCATTTATTTAAAGGCCTCCCAAGAATAAATTGGGAACTTTTCACAAAGAGCGTAAACTTGTTTACGAATTTCTTGAAGTGCATTCGTGTCTTGAGCTTTCATAATGGATTGATCAATCAGCTCTACAATAAATTTGATTTCAGTTTTTCCCATGCCTCGAGTTGTAAGGGCCGCAGTTCCAAGGCGAATTCCGCTCGTTACAAAGGGAGATTTAGTTTCAAATGGAATTGTATTTCTATTGGCATTGATGGCCGCTAAATCCAGTGCCACTTCCGCATCTCTACCACTGATATTTTTATTAGTGAGATCGAGAACCAATAGATGATTATCTGTACCGCCAGAAACAACTCGGTAACCTCTTTCAGTAAAAAGTTTGGCCATTTCGATACTGTTCTCAACAACTTTATGAGCGTAATCTTTAAAATTAGGCTGAAGTGCTTCGTTGAACATCACTGCTTTTCCAGCAATGACATGCTCAAGAGGACCACCTTGAAGCCCCGGAAATACAGCTGAATCAATTTGTTTCGCAAAATCAGGATGACACATTATAAAGCCCGCTCTTGGGCCTCGAAGAGTTTTATGAGTCGTGCTTGTAACAACATGAGCATGAGGAAAAGGTGAAGGATGAGCTCCTGCGGCTACCAATCCTGAAATGTGAGCCATATCCACCATTAATAAAGCACCGACTTCATCGGCAATTTGTCGAAAGGCTTTAAAATCAATAGTTCGAGAATAAGAAGAATAACCGGCCACTATGAGTTTAGGTTTTTCTTTATGAGCGAGTTCACGAACTTGATCCATATCTAAGCGTTCATCATTTTGACGAACACCATAGGGAATGGGCTTAAACCATTTTCCAGAAAGATTAACAGGAGATCCATGAGTTAAATGTCCGCCATGAGGAAGAGCGCATGCTAAAATTTTATCCCCTGGCTCTAAGAATGCTAAAAAGACGGCTTGATTGGCTTGAGCCCCACTATGACTTTGCACGTTTACATGAGGTACAAAATCTCCAATGGCAAACAGTTTTTTAGCTCGATCGCGTGCTAAATTTTCTACAATATCAACGCACTCACAACCGCCATAATATCTTTTTCCAGGAAGTCCCTCGGCGTATTTATTAGTGAGCACAGACCCCATAGCTTGAATCACTGCAAGTGAAGTGTAATTTTCACTAGCAATCATTTCTAAATGCTTGGCTTGACGATTAAATTCTTTGTGAATGGCATCAAAAACTTCAGGATCACGTTTGGAAAGTTCTTGATCAAAAAGACCTTGGCTCAATGCTTACCCCTTGTGTTCAATTTTTTCGATACGGCGTTCATGACGCCCACCTTGGAATGGTGTTTTAAGCCAAGTCTCGAGAATTGTCGACGCCAAGTCTGGCGCAATCAAACGTCCGCCCATGCACAAAACATTGGCCGCGTTATGCTGCCGCGATAACTCAGCCACTTCATTATTCCAAGCCAAGACCGCTCGTATCCCCTCATGTCTATTGGCCGCAATAGACACACCCACACCAGAACCACACAATAAGACTCCACAAGGTTCAAGCAGCTCTTTTCCATGGCGATTCTTTAGAATTTCAGCACATAATTTTTGCGCATAATCAGGATAATCAACGGATTCAGAACTATGGGTCCCTAAATCAACCCATTCAATTTTTGGAAATTTATTTTTTAAAAAATCTTTAAGCTCAAAAGCTCCGTGATCTGCTGCAATCCATAATTTCATTAGGGTGTAACTTTCTTAATAATCAAACTCACATTCGTTCCACCAAAACCAAAGCTATTACTAAGGGCATAATTCACTTGTCGCTCTACATATTTATTCGGAGTGTAATTCAAACGACATTCAGGATCTTGATTGTCTAAATTAATTGTTGGGGGAATTTTAGAATGCATAGTAGCCAGCACACAGGCCATGGCCTCAAAGGAACCCGCAGCGCCTAACATATGTCCTGTCATGGATTTTGTAGAGGAACATGCCACCTGCTTGGCGTGATCGCCTAAAGTGCTTTCAAGGGCACGACTTTCAGCAATATCGCCTTGCTTAGTAGAGGTTCCATGCAAATTCACATAATCGATGTCAGTGGCTTTTATGCCAGCGTCCTTCAATGACAATTGCATACATTCTGCAGCACCTTCACCATTCTCCATAGGAGCCGTAAGGTGGTAGGCATCAGAATTAGTTCCATAACCCACAAGTTCAGCAAATATTTTTGCACCACGCTTTTCAGCATGTTCCCATTTTTCAATAACTAAAGTTGCAGCCCCCTCAGCGACGACAAAACCATTTCGATCTAAATCAAAAGGACGCGAAGCCTTTTCGGGAGCTTCATTTCTTTTCGCTAATGCTTTCATAGCAGAAAAGCCACCCACACCCAGTACAGTGACAGGAGCTTCCGCACCACCCACAACCGCAACATCAACATCACCTCTTTGTATCATTCGCATTCCTTCACCAATAGAATGAGCCGAACTAGAACATGCGGAACTGATACAAAAATTGGGACCTTTAAAACCAAAATACATACTCACTTGGCCGGGTAGTAAATTCGTAATGACTGAAGGAATAAAAAATGGACTGATTCGTCTTTTCTCAAGAGCGGCCTTATAAGACTCTTCAATTTTAATAAGACCACCGATACCAGAGGAAAGTATTACAGCCACACGTCTAGGATCAGTGACTTCTTTAAATGCAGATTGAAGTACCGCTTGATGACTGGCTATGAGTCCTAATTGAATGAAGCGATCCATTCTCTTTTGCTCTTTGACATCAATGATAGGTGCGGGATCAAAATTTTTGACCTCGCAGGCCACTTGAATATCGTCTTCAGAACAATCGAAAAGTGTAATTTTCGAAGCGCCTGATCGCCCTGCTAGCAACGCATCCCAGGTGGATTTCACATCGTGCCCCAAAGGACTGATAGTGCCTAATCCAGTTACAGCGATTCGGCACTTTCCATTATTTGAAAGTGCGCTCATGCTTTATAATTAATTAAGAATGAGCTGTCTTAACTCTAGTTTGAACGTAGTTAACTACGTCGCCCACTGATTTAATTTTCTCAGCATCTTCATCTGGAATTTCGAGATCAAACTCTTCTTCCATAGTCATGACTAGCTCAACAATGTCGAGGCTATCTGCACCGAGATCTTCAATGAAAGAAGCATCGTTTGTTACGGCATCTAGATCCACATTGAGTTGTTCAACGATGATGTTTTTTACGCGTTCTTCGGTATTCATAGTCTCCTAAGTCTCCCACTTCTTCTTACATATACAAGCCGCCATTGATATTCAATAGCTGACCTGTCACGTACGAAGATAACGGCGAAAGTAAGTATAAAACCCCATTGGCCACATCTTCAACTAGGCCTTCTCTTTTCAGAGGTATTTTTTCTAATAACTGTTGTTTATGCTCCTCATTTATAGAGGAAGTCATGTCTGTAGCAATATAACCCGGCGCAATACAATTAAAGCGCATTTCTCTCGAAGACATCTCTCGAGCTAATGATTTGGTCATAGCAATAATAGCAGCCTTTGATGCTGAATAAGGCACTTGCCCTACAGAACCACTCAAAGCCACCACACTAGAGATATTAACCACAGACTTTAAAGTTGATTTAGAAAGTGGTCGAAGCGCAGCTTTGCAAACAAAAAAACTACCCTTCACATTCACATCCATGAGCTTATCAAAATCTTCTTCTTTATAGCGCATCGCTAATTGATCGATAACAATTCCAGCATTGTTCACAAGTCCATCAAGCCCACCCCAATGGGAAACAATTTTTGAAATAGTATCTTCGATTTGAGCTGTTGAAGATAAATCTAAAGGCAAAGCTAAAGCTTTTCCGCCTGCAGCTTCAATTTCATCGCAAACAGATTTTGCATTGGCTTCACTTTTTTCGCCACTGCCCGTGTAGGTGATTGCAACTTTTGCGCCCTCGCGCCCCAGAGCCAAAGCCACACCACGACCAATTCCACGACTGGCTCCAGTGACTAAAATAACTTTATCGTTAAGCTGAAAGGATGCTTTTGACATTCTCGATATCTTCCTTTCGATCTATATTTGAAATTTCAAATTGTGCGCCATCTTTTTGCACGCGTTTACAAAGTCCGGATAAAACTCTCTTTGGACCAATCTCAAGCAGTTGACGAGCTCCTTGAACAAGGGCTTCTTCTGCACTTTGAGTCCAATAAACTGAAGCTGTAATTTGCAGGCTTAATCGCTCTCTAACTTTTTGAGCTTCTTCTACGGAGCTAATTTTATAGACTTTAGCATCTACGTTGGCGATGTAACGAGATGGACTCTCCTTGATTTCTAATTTTTGAATCTCATCAATAAGTTTATCAGCAGCTTTTTGCATCAGAGGACAATGAAAAGGCGCGCTCACTTCTAAGGGTATCGCCTGGCGACAATTAAAATTTCCTGAACTTGCAATGGCCTGAGCTTTATCAATGGCGGATTTATGACCCGCTAACACAATTTGCTCAGCAGCATTGTAATTCGCAACCCAAACCTGTGTAGAGCTAGAGGAGGCTTCCTTGCAAATTTTTTGCGCTTCTTCAATAGCAGTTAAGGTTTTTGGTTTAAAGAGCAATGCAAGCATTCCACCAATTCCAGCGGGAACAGCTTCCTGCATGGCCGCACCTCGTGAACGAACAAATTTAGCAGCGGGTCCTAAATCGAGCGCCGACATCGCCACTAGCGCTGAATATTCTCCAAGCGAGTGGCCTGCAAAAAGAGAATCACTTTTTAATTTTTCTAAATCGCAATAATTTTTTAAACTTCGCCATATAGCCATACAAGAAGTCAGAATCGCAGGCTGAGTTATTTCTGTAGCCTTGAGATCGGCCTCAGATCCCTCAAAACAAAGTTTGCTGAGATTGAGTCCACTAAAATCAGAAGCCTCTTCAAAGGCCATTTGAGCTTCTTTAAAATTATCAAACCAGTCTTTTGCCATCCCAGGATATTGAGAAGCTTGTCCTGGAAATACTATGAATTTCATTTCAAAAGTTCCCTCACCATCGAGCGAGGGTGGCGCCGTAAGTGAATCCCCCACCAAAAACATCCATCAATACTAGATCGCCTCGTTTGAGCAATCCTTTTTCTTCCATTTCAGCCAAGCAAGTTGGAACTGTAGCGGCCGATGTATTTCCCCAACGGTCGACGTTCACATAAACTCGTTCCATTGGAAAATCTAACAAACGCGCGACCATTTCAATAATTCTTAAATTCGCTTGGTGAGGAACAAACCATTTCACATCGGCTGCGGAGACATTGCATTTCTTCAACACATCCTGAGCCGCTTGCATCATGCTTCGAGAAGCTTCTTTAAATACATCCTGACCATTCATCGTGATGTAGGGAAAAATTTTAGTATTATAATCTTCGTGCCAAAAAGGAGTGCGACTCGCACCTGCCATCAAACACAAACTTCCTTTTTTATCAAAAGTTGTATAGAAGCGACTGCCTAAAATCATTGAATCTTTTTCAGGATTAGGATTTTCGACAGCTTCAATAATAACAGCACCCGCACCATCGCCGAATAGAACACTTGTTGTTCGATCTTTAAAATTAAGCGCACCGGAAAGTGCATCAGCACCGAAAAGTAGAATTTTTTTATATTCACCCGAGCGAATAAAAACATCGGCTGTATGCAGGCCTGTAACAAATCCAGCGCAAGCCGCATTCAAATCAAAAGCCGCTGCATTCACGAGTCCAAGAGACTCCGTTAATCTGGCAGATGTATTCGGGAGAAATGTATCAGGAGAAGTTGTGCAACAAATTACAAGTTCAATATCAGAAGGCTTAAGCCCAGCGCGCTCAAGAGCTTGCTGGCCAGCTCTAATACAAATTGTTTCTAAGTATTCGCCATTTTCTCGATCTAAGAAACGACGTTCGCGAATTCCAGTGCGAGTGACAATCCACTCATCATTGGTATCCACCATTTTTTCAAAATCTTTGTTGGTAACGAGCTTGGAAGGAACACCGAGGCCCGTAGAAACTATTCGGGCTGCGATAGTCATATAAGAACTATCTTTCAGCCTTCTTCTCTTCTTTAGTCTTGAAAATTTTCTTGCCTTTGTACCAACCCATTGGAGATACGCGGTGAGGAGGAACAATTTCTCCAGTCACTTCGCAAACAGTCCAACCTTTTGGAACAAGACCAAAATGTGCGCGGCCCATGCCACGTAGTGAGCGAGATCGTTTTTTCTTAGGTACAACCATTTTTAAGCACTCCTAGAATTTTTTTATCGAACCCTTAGATTCAATAAGGGTGTGATATTCCCTTGTTTTCTTATACTTGTCCAGCGAATTGAGGATTTTTTCCACAGAGTTTACAAGTGCCGTCATCGGATCGGTCGGGACACTCTACCATGGGTTCCTGAACCACTATTTGCTCAGTGAGCACATCGGCCACACTGATGTATTCCTTATCTAAAAAGTTATAATCGGGATCATCAGAAGGTTCATCTTCTTGAATATATTTACTTTTTTCTACAGGTTTATAGAAAAGCCGGAACTCAGATTGTCTTTGGGCTGGAAACTCATCGCCACAACGACTGCAAGAAGCCTGAACTGTAGCGCTATAAGACCCCTCGAGCATATACTCAGGATCGATCTTTTGAATTTTAACTTGGCCTTCGATTTTAACTTTTGAAGCCCAAGATTGAGGATCGTCTTCCCATTCCGGAGCCGCATTCACCAAACTCAAATTAAGCCACGGCTCAGGAGAAGCTGTAGAGAAACTATGTTCAATAGCGTCTTTTCTAATTTGAGTTAAATGAATGATTCCTTTTTTGAGATCCACGCAGTTTTCATAGGCGAAATTATTATTTCTGGCAATTTAGAATTAAACATCATTTGAAGACTCCCTTCTTTGAATCCATTCGAACGAGCGTGATTTAAGATTGAATTCTTTAGATAAAAATTGCTATAGCCATGCCACAAGTGAGAAAACTAATTCTGGCCCTACTCTTACTCAATTTATATATTATTCCGCTAGAGGCCAAAAATTCATTTTTATCAAACTGCGGTTACGCCCTTTGGAGTTGGTGGAATAAAGGCGCCCTAGGTGAAGCCAAACTCAGTTTAGAAAATCGTTTTTCAAGAAACTTTGAGGAACTGGGTCAAGAAGGAATATTTTTACTAGGCAGAGTCATCAACAACGACTTTAAATGGGTACTACTCAAAGATAAAATCAAAGATGCCAGAGTTATAGACCTTTCGTTCAACTCACAACTTTCAAGTCAACAAATTATAGAACTTCTGATTCAAAACAAAGATTCTCTAGAATCTCTTAACTTAAGAGGCGTCAAAATTAATCGAGAGCTCATTAAGGTCATCAGCCAACTACCAAAACTAAAAAAACTTATTTTAGAGAATCTCCCCTACTTTTCTATAAAATATTTCTACAATCATCCTTCTCTTAATTACCTTGATCTATCACAAACTAAAATATGGAAATCCACACTTAGAAAATTTTTTAATTTTCCCCCTAAAAAGCTTAAGCAACTGATTTTACCTAATTGGTCTTTCTCTAGCATTCGGAACTTTCAAAGACTTATGGAGTCTAAAGGATACCCAGTCAAAATCAGCGTTAGATCGGCTCAACGTCAACTATTAGGGATCTTAACTTTGGAACAAGTTAAAAACGCCGTTATTGATGGAGATACACTTAAACTTGATATCCCAGAGTTTGGAACACTTCATGGTTTGGCTAAAAACATCCGATTAAGAGACATCCAAGCCGCTGAAACTTTCGGAAAATCCAAAAGCGAGGATGAACGATTTGTCGCAGAGTGGACTCGCAATTATTTGATAAATTTTTTAGTGGGTAAAAATTTGGAGTTAACTCATCTCGAAAATTACAAATATAAAGGTGAATATGTAGCTGAAGTTTGGGCAGATGACATTTCAATCTCATCTTTGCTTTTAGATCTAGGGGTGGTGTTTTACTACCCCTTTGAGCAAGAAAGTCGAAAACCCACTCCCAGCTGGACCCCTATTAGAACACTTATCGAATCTCTATAACGTTACAGTTCCTATACAAATAGCTGCCCTCTCGTTTTTCGAAAGCTCAGCTTGACTTCCACTGCGCATGATACAAAATTGAGGGCAAGACAATGTTGACTTTTAATCAACTAAGGAGGCTTTTAGATTATGGAATGGGTATTATTTAAATCAGAAGGAATCACACATCTTTTCAGATGGGGACACTTTGTTTTTGGAGTTATTTGGATTGGAATTCTTTATTATTTCAATTTTGTTCAAATGCCGTTTTTTGCTGAAGCCGACGCCAGCACAAAATCAAATGTCATACAAAAGTTAGTGCCACGCGCATTAAAATGGTTTCGCTATGCCGCTCTGTTCACGTTCTTAACTGGCCTTGTGCTTCTATATCTACGTGCCATGGACCTCACTGGAGGTGAATCCTGGATGAGCGCATTCACGTCTAACTGGGGACTTCTTATTCTTACAGGAGCCACTCTAGGCACCCTTATGTTTCTCAACGTATGGCTGATCATATGGCCCAACCAAAAGATTGTTATTGCTTCAACAAAAGCCGTAGCCTCTGGCGGTCAAGCCGATCCTCGAGCTGCTGCCGCCGGCACCAAAGCAACTCTCGCTTCTAGAACCAACACCATGTTCTCCGTTCCCATGTTGTTTTATATGGGAGCCGCTCCTCACCTTGGAATGGCCGTCAGCCCAGATGTTTCTACTCACAAAGCGCTTGGAGTTGTTTTTGTAATTATTCTTGCACTTGAACTCAACGCCATCTTTGGGAAGTTACACAAACCCATGCAAAGTGTTGTGGGAATCATTCACTGTGGTGTTGTACTCACAGCAGTGATTTACGTTTTACAAGAAATTTTGACTAAGTAATTGTTTACGTCATTTGAAAAGCCCTCGTTTATCTTTTGAGATCAACGGGGGCTTTTTATTTATAGATTAAAAATATTCTTTTAAATAATCGGGATAATCCCTTTCAAAATACAATCCAATACCAGGAAAACTTCCTGAGGTTTGAGTGAAGGGTTTTTTCCAACAAATTTTAGATTCAATTCTTTGAATAGAGTTTTTTGAATCAATAATATCAACAAGAACATTTTCACTAGTTGACCAATCATCAAACGTTAAAACAAACATTCCATGTTTGGAAATATTCACCGAAACTCCTGGAAACATGTTTTTACCTGTTTCAGGATCGGCTAAATATAAATCTAAAATTCTAGGGAAACGAGTTTCTCTTCGGAAAACACGTGCATTAAATCGCTTGCAATAATTTTCAACAAATTCCTTAAAAAGAACAGGACCACTGAGATTCTGAGTACCTACGATGGCAGAAATTTCCTGTGTTCCCTTATTTCTAACCACTTTTAACAATGGCAAGACAGAATCAGCGGCCGATAAAAAATGTTTCAACTTATCAGAGGAACCCAACAAGCATTTTTGATCAACCACAATACCCAATGGCTGCAGATTTTGAGCTTTAGAAATGAAAGTATCACTCTCTTTAAAAAACTCAGCAGAAATATCCAAACTTAATAAATGTTTTTCATAAGCAATACGATTTTCATCGTCTGGGCAAAGAAAATACAACTGTGCTCTTTGTTCCATAAGCTATTATTTAATCTTTATTAGAAGTAGAGCACAAGACCAATAATTTTACACTTTAAGCATTTTAGTTGGTAGCCGGTGCAGAAGGCTGTACATCTTCTTGTTGCATTTTCTCGTAGATATTCGGATCGGCTTCGCCACGAACCACGAGATTAATATTACTAAACTCAATTTTAACTAATGTGTAGAGCACCCTTTTAACATAGATAAAATCTAAAGCTTTATCTGCTTGAAGGGTCACTTCAGGCGGGAATTTAATATCTGGATGAATACCTTCAAAAAATTTCTTATAGTCAATTAAGGCTTTTTGTAGATTAGGTAATTCCCAATCGGTCTCTTCAATCTTTTGTTCAATGTCTTTGTTATCGCCTACCTGAAAACCTTCTAGAATCACTTTATCTTTAAAAACAGAAATCACTGGCGCTCTCTGCAATTCACGAGCGTGCATGGCTGTGGGAGGATGAATATCTTTGTTAAGCATAAGAATGTCTCCGTTAGCTGAAAAATTTTGTAACAAGAAAATAATGAGTGTCGCAAAAAAATCGATAAGAGACGTGAGCATCAATTCTTCGGCAAAATGCTTTTTGTTATGACCGCCCTTGAGACGATAGCGCAGTTCTTTGAGATCATGCTTAGACTTAATATGATAACCCGGGATTGTAACACCCATCGCAAACTCCTATTCCGATCCCGTAACAACCAACTCAGTAAATTTTTCACCTAAGCTGGCATCTAATACGACAATAAGATCTTCGTACGGAGAGTCGTCCGACGAGAATATAACAATGTCTTTTTTATCGGGATAACGTTGTCGAGCATTCGCCATAAAATCCTTGATTGGAGCTTCTGGAAATTTATCGACTGTTTGACCTTTATCATCAACTGTTGGTTCTTTTTTAATGACTGTATTTTTTCCAGCATCAAAAAGGGTGAGTTCATTTTTATTAATAGTGGCCTTTAAAGACGCTTCAATTTTTTTCACCACTTCTTTTTTTACTTGAATTTTATTGGAGGTGTCTTCGGCACCCATATTCACTTGAATGGCTGATAATCGATCAAAAACGACCGACACCATCAAGAAAATAATCAAAGTAGAGAAAAAGTCGATGAAGGGAACGAGATTAAGTTCTTGAGAAAATTTTCTTCGTCCTGACTTTGGACCGGCACCTAAAACTCTCACTTAATCCCCTCCCCCTTGTGAATCAAAAATCTTATTTGAATTTCTCACGATTTTGAATAATGAGGTTCAAAGTAGAAACACTCAATTCATGAATATCGTCGAGAAGATTCTGGGTCTTAGAATTCAACATCGCAGATGAAAGCAATGTTGGAATAGCCACCACGAGTCCAAAATAAGTTCCGTTCATTGCAATCGCAATCGCTTGAGCAAGATAGAGCGCCTTTTGCGCAGGATCCACACCACCCAAAGCACTGAAAGCTGCAATCAAACCTTCGATTGTGGCTAATAGTCCAAGAAGAGTAGAAACGTTGGCAAGGAGAGGAAGCCATGACGTTCTTTTCTCAATATAAGGAATTTCACGTAGAGCAGCGACATCCATCGAAGTCTGCACTTCTTCGTTGGAGCCCTTATTCATTACTGAAATAATTCCTGCTTTAACAATGGCGTTAAGAGGACCTTGACGATCATTGCAATAGTTAACAGCAGAATTTAAATCGCCAGCAAGAATAGCTCTTTGGACGTTGCCCATGAACTTTTCTTTATCAACACCCATTTTGAAAAAGAGAACGATGAACCTTTCAAGTGAAATGGCTGCTGAGAAAATAGCGACCACCGATATGAAGTGCATCATAAAGCCGCCGCTTATATAAGCCTCAATTAAATGTCCCATGTAAAAAGTCCCCTCCTAAAATCCATTCTAAACAGGCCCTTAGGAAAAACAATCAAAGCCCGCCGCTGCGCAGATAAAGTCGCGTGCGCAGCGCGCCATTCACTCTTTGTTGATTAAGTTGATTAGCAAAAACTAAAAATTCGTCAAAATTCCAACCGACTATTTTGCTCGATTAGCAGCCTCAAGTGCCGCAATGATCGCCATATTTACAATTTGTGAAACATCGGCCGTGTTCTGAAGAATATGAACCGGCTTCTTCATTCCTACAAGTATTGGACCTACAAGTTCGGCATCACTCAACTGCCCTAATAATTTATAACTTGTATTGGCAGATGCGAGATTTGGAAAAACTAATACATTGGCTTCTTTCCCTCCTAATCGGCAGAAAGGATATTTTTCAGCGAGTAGTTCAGCATTCACAGCAAGATCGGCCTGCATTTCACCATCAACGATGAAATCAGGATTTTTTTCTTGAATGATGCTTACAGCTTCGGCCACTTTAAGAGCTTCTTCATCGCGATTACTTCCAAAACTCGAGAAACTTAACATGGCCACTCGAGGCTCAAAACCCATGACACGAGCCACATTGGCGGCATGTATAGCAATATCTGCTAAATCATTAGCACTCGGCCTTATGTTGACAGTGGTATCCGCCAAAAAGAGCACGCGCTCTTTCCAAACAATCATATAGACACCGGCCACTTTTTTCTTAGGACGGGCTCCGATAACATGGAGATTGGGCAAAATAATTTCTCGATAGGGCCGAGTGAGTCCAGAGAGAGAAACATCACATTTGCCCTCTTCCACTAACATAGCCGCAAAATAAAAAGGATCCTTCATGAGTTGATCGGCTTGGCCCAAAGCCATTCCTTTTCTTTTGCGCATTTCGTAGAGTCTTTGAGAATATTCAGGATGTAAAGGGCTTTGAGAGGGACGAATTTTCTCGCAATTTTTTAAAGAGGATAAACCTAATTCTTTTATCTTAGCATCTATAGCCTCAGCTTCACCTAAAAGCACGGGCTCAGCAATTTTATCATCTTTAATTATAGAAGCTGCTTTAAGAATTTTCTCACTCAAGGCCTCGGGGAAAACCATTCGAACAGGGTCTTTACCTTTTCGCAAAGAGAACAAGCGCTGACGCTGATCTTGCATCACCGAACGCGTTTTTCCAAGTTTTCTATCGAGAGTGACTGTATAACTTTCAATGGAACCGCCAGGAAATTCAATCTGAGCCACTCCAGAATCAATGGCAGCTTGTGCCACGGCGGGCGCAACCCATATGAACACTCGAGGATCAAAGGGTTTGGGAATTATATAATCACGACCAAAGCGCAGCGACTTAACGCCATAGGCATTCATCACTTCTTCGGGTACATCTTCTTTCGCTAGAGCGGCCAAAGCGTGGGCCGCTGCAATTTTCATTTCCTCGTTGATGGTACGAGCTCGAACATCAAGTGCGCCTCTAAAAATAAATGGATAACAAAGAACATTGTTAATCTGATTAGGATAATCAGAACGCCCAGTTGCAAAAATCATATCTTGCCGAGCGGCCATGGCCACTTCATAGGTGATTTCAGGATTGGGATTGGCCATTGCAAAAACAATAGGTTCAGCACGCAATGACTTTAACATCTCTGCTGTCACAACATTACCCACACTGCAGCCCATAAAAACATCCGCGTCTTTCATGGCATCTGCCAGTGTTCTTGGTGCTTTTTTATGCCAAGCATTTCCCTGTAGAGCGAAAGCATCTTTCTCGGGATTCATATCTTCTTTGCGACCCACATAAACAACACCGTCTTTGTCGGTCATAATGCAATTTTCTTTTTTCACTCCGAGCGAGAGCCAAAACTTCGCGCATGCAATAGAGGCTGCACCTCCACCACAAAACACGACTCTTATGTCTTCTAATTTTTTTCCACTCACTTCGACTGCGTTGAGCAATGCTGCACCACTAATAATAGCTGTGCCATGCTGGTCATCATGAAAAACAGGAATGCTCATACATTCGCGCAAACGTTTTTCAACGGCAAAACAATCAGGAGCACTTATGTCTTCTAAATTGATTCCACCAAATGTGGGCTCTAATGATTTTACAGTTTTAATAAAATCATCAATGGACTCAGCTTTGACTTCCAAATCGAAACAATCGATGTCGGCAAACTTCTTAAATAAGACGGCCTTACCTTCCATCACAGGTTTTGCGGCTAGAGGTCCGATGTTTCCTAATCCTAATACAGCAGAACCATTGGTGATAACAGCCACCAAATTTCCTTTGCTCGTATATTGATAGGCATCCGCTGGATTCTTCGAAATCTCCAGACAGGGCTCGGCGACTCCAGGAGTGTAGGCATAACTGAGGTCTTTTTGGGTGATTAAAGCTTTAGTGGACGATATCTCGAGCTTTCCTGGTCTTGAAAATATAGAGGAACCCGCCCTATGATAGGCTAAGGCTTGTTCGCGAAAGTCATTAGAATCCGACATTTATACAAACCTATCCGAATTAGTCCCAAGGATCTATAGAAGGCCCATGAATCACTGAAAATTGAAGGCTCATTGAGATCAAATAGGATTGTTCAGAACGCGAAAACTTTGCTAAGCATAGACTCTTAATGCGGCTAGTCAAAATTCTATATATCCTTCTAATATTTATGAGTTTTGGCGGCAAGCCACTCAATGCCCATGCTCCACGTTGTGATTATGATCTCTTAGATGACAATGCTCTCGTAGACATCATAGCTAGTTCGGATCACCGTGCCGCTGAAAGAGCATTTGAGAGTTTATGGTCTCGCCTAAAAGGTCCATCCACTGGATACATTGTGAATCTATTAAAGAAATCAAATGAAGGCGCGCATGTCATAGAAGAAATCGTGAGCGACACCATGCTAAACACCTGGACGACTCTAGCAAAAGGTAATTTTAAAAAGGAAGAAGCTGGGCCAGGTGGAGTGAGAGGATACGTTATGAGAGTTGCCTACAGCCAAGTGGCCCTTTATTTTCGCCCTGGAAAAGTTAAAAAAAGAAATGCCAATACAACTTTAGATATTGAATTGGATGATGGAACTACTCTTGAAAGAAATTTTTCAATTCACGCCGATCCCATGGCACAAACTCTTCCGCCAGAAAGTCTTCCCGGGATATCTCGATTTAACGCCGAAGCCATTAAACAAATCATTGAGGAAGCGCTTCAAGAAGCTGAAATGAGTCAAAAGTCTCGACAAGTATTAGGAATGCAAATTCTAAAAAATCTAAGTTTTATAGAAATCGCCGAGATTTTAAGTTCGCCCTATCACACTGTAAGAGCCGACTGGAAAGAGGGCCTTTTAAAACTACGATTTCATTTAAAAGAGAATGGATACATACTCGAAGATCTTTTGGCTGGAGACATAAAGAAATCACCCATTAGTCAGAGGAAAGTCCATTTAAGCTCTAAAACCCGAAATTACCCAAACAAAGACTTACAACTGAGCGCTCAAGAATTGCTTAGGATAAGGGACGAGGTCCTCAAAGCCTACAAAATCGCCGAACTCACTCCACGCATGAGAAATGTTTTTAAAATGAAAGTTTTCGAGGGAAATAGCTATTTGGAAATTGCTAAAGTTTTAAATTCTTCCGAAGGCAACATCAGACAAAGCTTTTACGACGCTGCTGAAAAAATAGAAATTTTATTAAAAAATGAAACCATTCGATATGAAGAATTAATTCTTTTAGATTTTTCTGAGACACTACCTTCTCTTTCTGAGTCAGACTATGGAGAAAAACCTAACGAAGAATTACTAAAACCAGATTTATTTTTAGCCAATGTTGTTGAAGCCATAAAATTAACCGACATGCTTCCCAGAATGAGAAAAATAGTGATACTGCGCCTATTTTATCACTGGGGCAATCCAGACATCATGAGGGCCTTCAACTTGAAAACAACAGCTGCAAGCGCCGCCTTCCAAAAGTCTTTGGAAAAAATGAGCTACTTTTTAACCGACAAGGGCATCTCTTTAAGCGATCTACAAAATGCAAAATTCAATCTCAGTACAAAAGAAATTACAGATTTATTTTCTGATGGAAGAGGAAAAGCGGGAAAACTTAAACCCCAAGAGTTTCGTGAAAAAATTGAAGATGCACTTGAGAATTCGAAGCTCACAGATCGTCAAAGCAAAGTTTCTAGACTGTATATGTTTGAACATTTGAGTGCCTCTGAAATTGCCTTGAAGCTCAATTTAACAAGTCCAAGAGTCAGCTCTGAATTCATTGAAGCTAGAGCTAAAATGAGCCGATACCTCGAAGAATACGAAATCACAGCTGATGATTTATCCAATGTCGACTTCACACTCCCTGAACTTGAATGGAATCCCACTCGTTACACATTTCATATAGAAAACACAAAAATCAATTTTAAATCTCGTGAAGAAAAATTAGAACTCATCATAAATTCATCGGATTTATCTGAAAGAACAGCCCTTATCCTAAAGCTCCACACAATTTATCGCTGGTGTTTTAGAAACATAGCCGAAGCGTTGAATCTAAACATTGAATCTGTACAAGCTTACATCAACAATGCTGTTGATAAACTTAGCATCGAGTTGTCCAAAGCAGAACTCAACGTGATCGAACTAAAAAGTGATGACAATTGTTTTGAATATAAAGCGGGACGACGGGAACCTATACCAATTCCGGATTCATTGAAAAATTTAGGAAATCTTGAAGTTCAAAAATTTAATTTAGATGATTTTCGAAAGAAAATCCTTCAAGCTTTAGAAGCCTCAAAAACATCAAAGCTTAGAAAAGAGTTGCTTAGACTTCGCATCATGGACGGTCTCTCTAATGCAGATTTAGCCCAAAGGTACAAAGTGCTTCCTTCTTCTATTCGTTCACACATCCTAAGAGCCACCATGACCATGAGTCCTGAACTGGAAAAACTCTGCATCAGCCGTGAACAAATCGACTCCTACCTAAACAAGCACTAATTCTGCTACTGTGCGACGTAAAGAGTGGGAAAAATCAGATGAGCAGAATTTTTTTGAGCGGGCATAGGGTTTAGGAACTTCTCCACTCCAAAAGCATTGCCAATCCTTATTCCATTCCTTGCAGTCCTGCTTTTGGCTGCGGTGACTAAAGATGTCTGAAAATTCTAGCAGCCTATCAAAATGCCCCAGTGACTGAGCCGGGCTTTGCAAGTGCGCTCTGGGTCTACGAACTTGCGTCTTAGTGAACTGCGCACTCATATAGTTTTTGTGGACCATAAATAGCGCGTACTTTTGACACATTCTGCCCGCCGTTTTCGAAAACGAAATCGTCTCTCTTGCAAAAGCAGCCATCGATTGTCGAATCAGTAAATCAGCATGATTGATCGCAAAAAGTATGTTCTGATAATTTCTTGTAGCTTTTGAACTAATCGTAACATGTTCGATGTCTTTGCTCTTAAGATCTTTTTCAATAGCTCTTCGATATTGAAAATGTTCATCGCTTATAAAAACCAAAGGCTTTTCTTGTGTTGACCTTCTTTTCACAAGTCTCTCAATGATTTCCCGAGTTGCAACTCTAATGGCT
>JAGNHS010000095.1 GCA_018001635.1 Pseudomonadota bacterium
CAGACACATAACTAACAGTAGAGAGCGGTTCGTCCAGCGTAAGGGCCCGACCACCATCGAACCCGATGGTGGTTTCCCCCAGAAAGAAAAATAATCCAAAACAATTCGTAAGTTCTTTTAATCATTTCAATTAGGTTTCAGCAGGATAGATCAAGACCCTCATTAGTCACATTACTGGATATGCCTCAATATAACCCTCGTTGGCTTAGTTGTGGCTTACCTTTTGGCTTACCCCTAGTAATTTTTCGTCATCCAAAGACTAAACGCTGTAGTCCTCATACTGACTACATTGTTGAACACTATGTAATTGCAGAGCTACACTGTGTAGTTGTTGAAGGGTTTTTTAATTGAATTTGAAAGGAAAATCCCTATGAAAAATGAAACTGCTAAGGAAAAAAAGAAAATTAAGCAAAGAAGGTGCAATCACAAGGTTGTAACAAAAGAAGCAACAGTTTTAAAAATTATGCGTGAGTCGAGAAATGTATCGATGAGAAGGGCCGGAATATTAATTGGAGTTTCGGCTTCAACTATTTCTCACCTTGAGCATGGACGCGCCGACTTATACCCAAGAATTATTGTGAAGCTTCTTGAGATTTATGGTTACAGCTATGAGCAATTTATTTCCATGTCTAATGGAAAAGTGGAACTTCCTCAAAGTTTGAGATCTGAGTGCATTGAAATAATTAAAAGGCTTGATGATGAAAAATTGAGGACAGTGAAGACGATCTTACAAAGCTTTTAGTGAGTTTTGACTAAGGCTTTTGTGAAATTAAGTGATAGGCTAAAGCACGTTTTGCTGCTTTGGCCTTTTCTAAAAACTAAACCCAAGCCCAACTAAACTTTTAGCTTCAATCTTTGTAAGATCAACCTTCCCGCTATTGGTTCCCCAATTAATATTCCTAGATGTTTGGCCATACATCAATTCATTTTGCCAAACGAAGTTCAACGAATAATCTTCTCTTTTGAATATAACCCGAGAGAGTTCCATATTTGATTTTAATTCAAATCCTTTTAGAGAACTAATTGTCGTGTCTGTCTTATCGCTACTAGCACTAAAAGGAATTGTAATGCTTGATCTTAAGTTAATCGATGTTGGCTTAGTGGTCGGGAGAATCCACATTTTATCGTATCCAAGCATTAACCCAATTTGGGCTTCCTTCGTGAGGTCGAGGCTTGTGGTGGTGGCCTTGAGTATTGGAGTTTCTTTAAAAGAAAGTCCGATTAAATAATTATTCCAAACACTGGCCAGTTCAAAAGTTGAAAGTTTTGTTTCATGAGAGAGGTTTGCGGAAGCATAAGAAAAGGAATGACTCTCAAAGCTCCCGATAAATTTATAATTATCATATTTGAATTCGGATTCAAATTTTAAGTGATCAGTCGAGATGGTACTAAGGTTAAGTCCTGTTAGTGTTTTTGATTGATCAAGAGAGAGAAACTTGACTCCGTAAAGAACTTTTAGGGTCCAGATATCGGATTGAAGTTGATCATTTGAAATCACTCGTGTTGATGGCAGTTGTTTAGGAATAGGAGACGGTACTGTTGCCGAAGGTTGTTCAAAAGAGGTAGTCTCTTTATTTGTAAATGTTTTGTCATCTGCCACTTTGGCCACTTGTTCTTTTTTTATCTCTGGAAGTCTAATTCTTTGATTCACTAAAATACGGTTGGGATTTTTAATCTTGGGATTTAAAAAAAGTATTTTTTCTAGCATTCCTCCTGAACCATATATCTTTTCATCACTAAATTTTTTCTTAATTATTTTTGATAAAGTGTCTTTGTGTTTAACAATATAAATTTCGGCAGAAAGACTAGACGCAAATATAGGTAATGCAATGAATGGTAATAAATATTTTGATTTTTTCATTGCTGTCTCCATTGCCCAGTTTCGGATTCGAGGAAGAATTTAATTCTTCCTCGTGGACCCAGGAATAGGACCGAAGTGCCTTGGGGCCCTAATGATTTAGGAAAGTGGCCGTAAATAAATTTACAGCATCTTGCACTTGTTTTACTCCCAAGTCTGACGACGTCATAATAAACGCAGCGAAAGCCGATGTTCGTGTTCGAATTGCCGGACGAATTGTTCAAATTCAACGTGAAAGCGCCAGCGTTCGTTCCATTGTTCCAATTACCACCACGAAGAGCGGCGCCGCCAGTTGTCGACGTTTTGGCCCTATACCTTTTCATATATATCTTCCTTTAAGTTTTTCCATGATTCGTATGATTGTGTCACTTGTGCCTTGAGTGATGGCAAAGCATCTTGTCGCTCTAGACGATTGAGATGTTTGTGAAATCGTCGCACGTTTCTTTGTAGAGGGCGATAAGAGTCATCGCCTACGACAAAACCTAAGAAAGGTATTGGATCGGAGGCCAAGATCATTTTTTTATAACTTGGTATTTCTAATTTTAATTGTGTCGAAACAAAATCTATAAAGGCATTTGCAACACTAATTGCCTGATCTTTGTCATTGCTCAAGATGACAATGTCATCCATGTAGCGGATGTAAAAAGATTTCTCTTGTTGTGATTTCGAAAAATAATCAATGCCTAAATTTCGACAAGCAAATTGATCAGCAGAAGAAAGATAAAAATTAGCAAAGAGCTGAGAGGTGAGGTTGCCGATTGGGATGCTCAGACTCTTTTTAGTGGCTTCATTTTTAGAATGGCATGAATGAACAAGCCCTAAAAGAATGGGGGCCAAACTTTGATCAGGCAAAATTTCAGTAAGTTTAGACAATAGAATGTCATGATCAATCGACTGAAAGTATTTTTTGACGTCTAGTTTGATACAATAACGATTTTTCCCCATTAACTTTAGTTGCGAATAAAGAGTTGAAACAGCATGACTATTTCCCATGCCCACACGACAAGCAAAGGTATGAAC
>JAGNHS010000027.1 GCA_018001635.1 Pseudomonadota bacterium
GAATGGAATAAGGATTGGCAATGCTTTTGGAGTGGAGAAGTTCCTAAACCCTATGCCCGCTCAAAAAAATTCTGCTCATCTCATTTTTCCCACTCTTTACGTCGCACAGTAAGAATTTAAGTCGTGTTATCTCGGATTTCCTGGCTACGAGTTTTGGATTTAATATCTTTATGCCTATCATGGGTGCGCATTAATTGTTGTTCACCGGTTTCATCGCGAACATACATTCCTCTTTGTGGTCCAATAGAGTTATCGTAGCTCATGGAGTCTGCGATGGAGTGAATGATTTGTTGATTGGCTAAACTTTTCACGCAACTTACAAATCCAGGCGCATATCTTGAACCGAATTGAATGTCGGAATCGGGAACAACATAAGAACAACCACCAATCTTTTCATTTTTTGCGTGGCTTGATGCCCATGCAGACACCATAAAATAGGTTCCGCAAGAGACGTTGTAAATTTGATCAGACGATCGTGCTGGGCAGGAAGATCCTGAGCAACCCACTTTATTGAAAACTCCCCAGCGTGAAAACTGCTCCATACAAATGGATTGGTTTCCTTCTCTTGGGCTCGCATCGAGTTGGAAAATTCCAACAACACCAGTTCCTTTTTCGCGGCGGTCTGGATAGCGTTGTCGGAGAAGTTTTGAATTGCTATTCCAATAATCATCGGATTCTTTAGCGGCCATGCAACCTGCGATACCTGTTTGAATAGCTTTGCGATAGGATGCAGGAGCATTATTATGCACTCTTGCTAGTTCTGCGTATGTTCCTCGTTCGCAAAATTTGAGATCAGCAAAATTCATATTAACATCTCTAATTTTTCGATTAACAATCGTTTTAAATGGTGCTGTGCTTTTCCAGCTTTCGTTAATCACTTCTCTAGAAAATCTACGAAAGTTAGAGACGGCAGGCATATGGTCGAATTTTCCTTCGAGTAAGGACATGGCATTTATAAAGGTACCATTTCTTGATCCATCAATATTTGCATTTTCTGTGGGAGCTTTAATGTCATGTGACCCAACGACATGACCTTCCTTTAATTTATATCCTTTACTTTGGTTAAACACGGGTCCTTTGCCGTTATAACTAAAAATTGGTTTGTTGGGATCGGCCGTTTTACAAGCACTTAAAAAAAACAAGAAAACTATGAGACTCATTAAGTAGTAAAACCTAAATGACCTGGGCATAAATAATGTGTTCATAAAAATCCCCTAAAACCCACTTGTTCTAATGCATGCAATTTGTAGACCCAAAATATTATGAAAATAATGCTGTAATTACGAGGTCTTATGTGCCCAGGTAAAATTCCATTTTGAATAAGTTTTATACACATTCAATAGCTTATGACACTTTATACGAGTGTCATAAGTGAAATGTTAAGAAAAATTCCAAAAAATTAAATCCAAAATCTCATGCAATATTAGCGACTTCACGAATGAGTGCCTTAGGTGTATTCTGAGGTCGGATGAGGACGTTTATTGGGCTCGTATTTCTATTTATTGCAATGAATTCGTGGTCTGAACAGTGGTCTGCAACACCAACAACTCAAGGTTATATGAAGGCCATTCGATTTCTTCCGTTATTTGTGGGTCCTGGTCGTGGCTATGGAGGAATGGCCGATAGCTTAAAACCCAACGAGGTGACTTATTCCTTGGGCGTCTCACTTCAGGGGCAATGGACAAAAGTGCTCACGGTTAGAGGTGAAGAAGGTTGGGTGCCTAGCGAATATTTAGTGAAGTTTGAAGGGGTGCCCGAAAACGTCGATGATTTTGAATTTATGTTTGCAGCTCGAAGAGCCATCGGAACTTGGTTCTCTTTTCAGTTTGGTCCGTCGTGGGGAAATAATCCTTTCGATTTTCGGGTTCAAGTGGATACTATTTTTAATCTCACGCCCAATGGAGCTATCGATCAATTTTATGATCAAGTAGAAATTGGTCTAGGAGGTTCTTATCATCCATTTGCGCCACCCTTTGGCGAGGACCGAGCATTTTTTCAGTGGCTTTACAGATTTGGGCGTAAAAAAAATAGTATGTTGGGACCTCGAATTGGAACTGGATTTACTCAGTTAGCCGACTTTAAGGCCAAACGAACTTGGTTTTTTATTTCTGGTTTAACTTATCGCCATTATATGAATGAAGTCATAGGCATCTATGCTGAGGCCACATATTATCTTAGGACGACTCGACTTTACGGCAATGCCAGTGCAGGTTTAACTCTAAGGTTTTAGGAATAATGTTAGAATCAAATACGACTATAAATTCAAATGTTGAAAATTTAGATTGGCGAGAAATTGTTAAAAGATATCAAAAGCCATCGAGATGGGTTGCTACAGGACAATTAATCAATACCGTTGGAACTTATGTGGCCCTTTGGGTTTTGATGTATGTTTCTATGAATTTTAGTTTTCCTTGGTGGTTTACGGGAGCTTTAGCTTGTGTTGCCGGACTTTTTATTGTGAGAACTTTTATTATTTTTCATGATTGTGGCCATGGATCCTTTTTTCAATCACAAAGAGCCAATGATGTGGTGGGTTTTATTACTGGAGTTCTCTGTTTTTTTCCTTATTATCACTGGCGTTGGGAGCATTCGATTCATCATGCGAGTTCTGGGCATCTTGATCGACGAGGCGTGGGTGATATTTGGACTATGACAGTCCATGAATATCTTGAGTCTTCACGTTGGAAACGTTTTGCTTATCGTTTAGAGCGAAATCCATTTGTTCTTTTTGTGATAGCTCCGTTATTGTTGGTGCTAGTGATGGAGCGATATCCTTCTTCTAAATCCAATCCGCGAGAAAGAAATTCAGTGTATTGGACAAATCTTGCAATTTTAGGTTTGGGTTTTTGCTTAATTTCGATTTTTGGTTTGAAACCTTATCTTTTAATTCAACTGACCATCATCGCTGTCTCGGGTTCTTTAGGAGTTTGGTTGTTTTATGTTCAGCATCAGTTTGAAGGCGTTTATTGGGAGCGTGGTGAAAATTGGGATTATGCAGATGCCGCCTTAAAGGGTAGTTCTTATTATAAGTTACCTAAAATCTTTCAGTGGATTACGGGTAATATTGGTTTTCATCATATACATCATTTGAGTGCTCGAATTCCGAATTACAATTTAGAGAAGTGTCACAAAGAAGAAGTGATTTTTCATGGAGTAAAACCCATAACTATTTTGGCGAGTTTAAAATCGTTTACTTATCGCTTGTGGGATGAACAACAGAAAAAACTCGTAAGTTATAAGCGTATTAAAGAAATTAAAAAGCAAAGTTTTAGAAGCTAAGTTAGATATGTTGAGTCCATGGTTTTTTGCCTAGTAAAAGTATGATGGCCAGAAGGCAAATCATCGATGCAGCAAAGTAACTAATTCCAGGAAAATGAATAGGTGTCGTGGCTCTAGTGAAATGAGCAAAAAGATTTGTATAGATTATGGGTCCAACAATGGCTGTTAAAGATGCAATAGAAATTAAACTTCCTTGTAATTCTCCTTGTTCATGAGGAGGAATTTTTTTTGAAATCATGGATTGAATGGCGGGTATAGCAACACCCGATAAAGAGAAAATCGCCATTATGGCATACATCATCCAACCTTGAGTCGCGAAAGCAAACAATCCAAATCCTAACATATAAAAGAAATTTCCAAATAGAATTGATTTAGCTTCGCCGAGCTTGGGGATAATTATTCTTGTTAAGTAACCTTGTGAGAAGGCAATCACAAGACCTACAAAGGATAGTGATAAACCCACTTGAAATGATGACCAGCCGAACTTGTATTGAGTGTAGAGCGTCCAAATACTGGGGTGGGATTGTCCGCCTAAATTTATGAGCGCATACACCCAAACTAGTATGGAAATAGATGAGGGTTTTATAATTTTCAGAAGTGAAGAGAAGGGATTGAGTTTTGATATTACAATTTGTCTTCTATGTTTTTCGGGAAGTGATTCCGGTAATACAAAATATCCAAATGCAAAATTTAATAAATTTAAAAACGCGGCTGCTAAAAAAGGTGCTTGTGGGCCTAATTCTCCTATGACGCCTCCAAGCGCGGGGCCAATTATGAAGCCCAATCCAAATGCAGCGCCGATCATCCCAAAGTTTGCCGATCGATTGGAATCATCGGAAATGTCTGCCATATAGGAACTTGCAACGGTCATGCTCGCTCCAGTGAGTCCTGATAAAATTCTTCCAACAAATAATATGCTGAGAGTAGGCGCGAATGCCATCAGAATATAATCAAGACCTGCAAATAGTAGTGAATTTAAGAGAACAATTCTTCGACCATATCGATCTGAAAGTGATCCAAGAACGGGTGAAGCTAAAAATTGCATTAAAGCATAGATTGAAATAAAGAATCCAAAATATTGATTTACAAATTCAGGGTTAGAGCTAAAGCGTCTAATGACGTCGGGAAAAACTGGAATGAGTAATCCAATTCCAAGGGCATCGAGAAAAATTGTAGCAAAAATAAATTTTAAACTTGCTGCTCTATTTTTTTTAATCATTTTCAATCCTTGAAATCGATTATAGCAAGCTATTGAACATTGAGTATCAAGACACTTTAAAAAGAAAGACCCTACGCATTCGGGAGAATGCGTAGGGTCTTTGGGATCCCTATTAAAGACTAAAGCTTTTATGCTTTTTCTTTAATGGCAACTCAACTTTATATCGCTTCAGAAGAAGACGAATCTGAGCTAGTTCCAGAGTGATAAGTTTCGTAGTGACTTTCTCTAGATTGATTTCGATTATAGATCTCGTTGCGGAGATTATAATTTCTGCTCGCTAGATTAGAATTGTCTTCACGAAGACTTGCGTTCATCTCTTTTCCTTTGGCAGCTTTGTCTTTTACTTCGGCAATTTCCTTATTTTTATTAGAAACAACCATCCAAAGTACTACAGCGGCTACGGCAGCAGTGATTAAAACTGCACCCATAGTTGTGATTTCAGCTTCTGCTGAAGGCACGAAAAGACCATCTAATAAACCCACTTCACGAGTTAAAAGCAATTGTCTAATAGCAACTGCATTTTGCTCGAGAGATTTGGATTTATTATAAGTGAATAATTTTCCATTAATTAGAAAAGAATCCGCTTTTAGGCCTTGCATGGCGATCTCAACTCTTTCTCCATTTATGTCGAGATAAACTTTTCCTTGGTCCATAGATAGGCTGGGTAACTGTTCGTTTGTGAGCAAAAGGCCCTCTACGAAGTCAGCGTCAGCTTTTTCGAGACCAATGTTATTGAAGGTCATATTGTGTTTTTGCGGATAATCCTTCATCGCATTTTGCACAATAGACACTTTTTGGCCGTCCAATCGGGCAACTTCACCCGCTTGTACTGGCGTGATCATGGACACAGTAAACGTGACGAATGTAGTTCCGGCTATTAAGAAATTTTTCATTTTCCCCCCTTTTCTTAATTTTGCGCATTCCGTGCACGTTTTAAGAATCTTTACTGACTCTTAATAAAGTTATTATGAATTCTTAATGTTACAAGAATGTGTCATGAGAATTTTGAAGCTAAGCTATCGATAGGTCTAGTTTATTTTAGATGAATCCTTTGACCCAAGTTCATTAAATTTCATTTCTTAAAGCCCTTGTAGATGAGCCAATGGCGTAAAAATTGGACAATTTTCAAAGTTGATAATTTTATCAACTTAATTATCCTTTAAGGCCTGATTGCGAGCGTATAGTCATTGACCAATAGATCTCATTTGGTTTAGCCAGATAAAATGATTCAAATTATGAATTCAAAATCTGATCTAAATAAGTTTTATTTTATATTTGTGTTGTATCTGTCTTACTCTCAGGCCATCTTCTCCGCAGAGCCTCATTTCGTAACTCCTAAAGAGTTGGCTGAGACAGCGACAATGATTGTGCATCCATTAACAAGGGCACGCTCTTGTGAGGAAATCATTGTGGATTTAAAAACAGTGGGTCGAAATATTGGGACGGCTTCGGCGTTGACTAAACTTCTATATGGACACGCCACAAAAGTTTTTCATAATCATAGTATCGGATCTGCCTTTGTGCGTTTTGAATTAATGCCGACTCGTCCAGAATTTCTTCGACAGGGTATGTTTTCAGATGCCATACCTTCAGTGTCTTATGGTTTTGCTAATTTCACCACAGGTCGCAGCACTCCCAATCCACCGCATTTAAAACCTGATGTTACGGGTTTAACCGTTGTTTTGAATATGAATCAAAAGCCCGTTGTTCTTACCACTACGGCCTCTAAGGGCGCTTTTGGCGATACAGGAAAGCAATTTAGTGAGTTGGCTTGGTTTCCCACTATAATGTCTTCTGTTTTGTCTGGATATTCTAAAGAGGATTTGATGAACACTCAAAAAGCTGACTGGAAATGGGATGAAAAAAAGTCCAAAAGTCTGCGAGTTAATTTAGGGTCTATATTGGGTGAAGCTTTAGGTGAAGGAATTTTTATAGCAAGAAATCCAAAGCCTGCGCTTGGCACTTTGTTGCCTGCTATCTTGTCGGGGCGCTTTAGTCCATTTTTCGGTTATCGAGGAGTTTTAGGTTTGGGAGACAATATTGGTTTTGGAAGTGGTCATGCTTTTTTATTGGAATCACTAAGCCCCGAAAAGCTCGATCCCGTAAAAAACATTGGGATTAGCAGAACAGCTTTTCGTTTTGGTTTTAGGATTGTTGATAGTCCTGTAAATCGCGCCCTCATAGAAAATGAGCCAGGACTTTTAAAAACTTTGGATAGAGTGATTGGTACGGGGTGGAATAAAGCTGATTCAAGATATCTCAGCACTGAATTTAAAAAGTGGAATCAGGCTGGGCCGATTGAGTATGAAATGTATGTTCAGCTCGAAGATAAAACTCATCCAGAAAATACACCCATTGAAGCAACTCATAGGAGATGGAAGTCTGAAAAAATTCCCGTAGCCCGAATGACTTTATTGCCAGTTAAAACTGGTGCTGATGAGGTTTTAAATGATTTTATTAATAAGATACCGGCTAATCCTGGCTTGGGATTTCATAGACCCTTAGGAGTTTTGGCTTTAGATCGCTCTATGGGGCCCGTCGTTAGTCGGGAAGGTCTAAATGCAGGTAGCGGAGCCTATTCACAGAGTTCGGCGCTGAGAGGAGCCCTTGGTGTTGATCTTCAGCGATTTCAAGTTGAAGCTATTATTGAAAAAATAAATTCTCTGCCAGAACTTATGCGAAGCTTAGGATACGAGCTAGAGTCTCAAAATTAACATCTTTCTCAACTGGCTGAATAAAAAAACCCCGCCTAGCGGGTAGGCTAGGCGGGGCGGTTGGGGCTATTGAGTTAGTTTTACTAACTCGTAAAGATCAATCCCAGCTTAGAGTGCCACCGGTTTGGTATTCGGTAACACGTGTTTCAAAGAAGTTCTTTTCTTTGCGCAAATCCATAACTTCGCTCATCCAAGGGAATGGATTGTCGGTGTTAAAAATTTTGGGCAATCCAATTTTTTCTAAACGGCGATCCGCGATGTAGCCTACATAGTCTTCGAACATTTTATGATTTAAGCCAAGCACGCCATTGGGTAGGCAGTCTTTGGCGTATAAAATTTCGAGGTGTACGGCTTCGCGAATGGTTTGGATAGTTTTTTCTTGAAACTCGCGTGTCCAAACTTCGGGATTCTCAATCTTGATTTGGTTGATGAGGTCGATACCAAAGTTCATGTGCTTAGTTTCGTCGCGCATGATGTATTGGTATTGCTCGCCTACTCCCACCATTTTGTTTCTGCGGTGGAAAGAAAGCATCATCACAAATCCTGAGTAGAAGAAAATACCTTCCATGATGATGTAAAAACCAATCATGTTGTCGAGGAAGCCTTGAATTCCTTCAAAACTATCTGTCGAAAAGTTGGGGTCCATCACATTTTTAGTGAGTTCTAGTTCAAAAGCATCTTTGTTGTGAATGGAAACAACTTCCTGATACATGTTGAAGACTTCACCTTCATCCAAGCCCAAAGATTCAACAATATATTGAAAGCAATGAGTGTGAATGGCTTCTTCAAAAGATTGACGAAGCAAATACTGGCGGCACTCTGGATTGGTGACGTGCTTGTAAATGGCAAGCACCAAGTTGTTGGCCACAAGTGATTCGGCGGTAGAGAAGAATCCTAAATTTCGCTTAATCACAAGCCGTTCGTCTTCAGTGAGTTCCGTTTTAGAGCGCCAGACTTCGATGTCTCGAGCCATGGGAACTTCTTGAGGCATCCAGTGATTGGCGCAACCATCGAGATAATTTTGCCATGCCCATTTGTATTTAATGGGCACCAATTGATTGAGGTCGGAGCGGCAATTTAATATTTTCTTTTCATC
Source organism: Pseudomonadota bacterium (assembly GCA_018001635.1). Lineage (GTDB taxonomy): Bacteria > Bdellovibrionota > UBA2428 > UBA2428 > UBA2428 > JAGNHS01. The sequence continues at coordinate 8,309 of JAGNHS010000027.1, forward strand.
GACGCGCACGCGACTTCGCATAGCGCTTTTATTAAAAAAGGCAGCTTGGCTTGCCGTGATTTCAGTAATGATTTGAGGCTGTGGAGCGTTCAAGATTGGTTTTGGTGATGTGTTCTGTGATGACATTTTTCTTCTCCTTTTCTTAGAGTCTTATTGGCAAGATTCGCACTCAGGGTTGTCGATTGAGCAGAACTTGGGTTCGTAGTTACGGTCTGCGGCTTCAGCTTTAACTGGAGTTACAGGCGCTACGTTATTGTACTCTCTAGTGGTGATCGTAGATTTTTCAATCGAAGATGCGCCCATGCTTCTCAAGTAATACGTAGTTTTTAATCCAGTATTCCAAGCGTAGAGATAAGTGTCGTGCAATTTCTTTCCATTGGGAACCTCTAGGTAGAGGTTTAAGCTTTGACCCATATCAATCCATTTTTGGCGTCTGGCTGCGCAATCAATGAGAGCTTTGGGATCGATTTGAAAGGCTGTACGATAAAGCGCTTTGAGCGATTCGGGAATGCGCTCAATTTTTTCTACGTCTCCATCGTATTTTTTCAAATCGTTAACCATTTGCTTGTCCCACAACTTTAACTTTTTGAGATCGGCTACAAGGTATGAGTTGATGAATACAAACTCACCACTCATGTTGCTTTTCACGAAAAGATTTTTGTATGTGGGTTCGATCGATTGAGTCACGCCTGAGATGTTGGAAATGGTGGCCGTAGGAGCAATGGCCATGCAATTGGAATTGCGCATGCCATATTTTTTGATGCTCTCTCTGACGGGCTTCCAATCCATGCTGACATCTCGGCTCACGTGGATTTTGTTCCCTCTTTCGCTTTCAAGAGTCTCGATGGAGTCAATAGGAAGAATTCCTTTGTCCCAAAGAGATCCTTTGTAGCTAGCGTAGGGTCCACGCTCTTGAGCCAATTCCGAAGAGGCTAAGATAGCGTGATAGGAAATGGCTTCCATAGATCGATCGGCAAAGTTAGCGGCTTCAGGGCTTTCATAGGGAATACGCATCATATAAAGAGCGTCTTGGAATCCCATGATACCCATACCGACAGGGCGATGTTTGAGGTTGGAATTTTTGGCTTGTGGCACAGGGTAGTAGTTTTGATCGATAACGTTGTCGAGCATACGTAAAGCGACCTTAACGGTTTTACGTAGTTTTTCGTTGTCGAGTCCTTTTCCAGGAATCATGTGGTTTTTTAGATTGATCGATCCTAAGTTACAAACTGCAACTTCATCTTGGTTGGTGTTGAGCAAAATCTCTGTGCAAAGATTTGAGCTGTGCACCACGCCTACGTGTTGTTGCGGTGAGCGTAAATTAGATGGATCTTTAAAAGTGATCCATGGGTGTCCGGTTTCGAAAACCATGGAGAGCATTTTTCTCCACAATTTCACGGCTTCAAGAGTGCGGAAATTGCGAATCTCACCACGCGCGGCTTTTTCTTCGTAGGCTATGTATGCTTCTTCGAATTTCTTGCCGTAGAGATCGTGTAGGTCAGGAGTTTCTTCGGGTGAGAAGAGTGTCCACTGGCCATTGGTTTCAACGCGCTTCATGAATAAGTCTGGAATCCAGTTTGCTGTATTCATGTCGTGAGTACGGCGACGTTCGTCGCCTGTATTTTTTCGGAGTTCGAGATATTCTTCGATGTCGATGTGCCAAGTTTCTAGATAAGAGCACACCGCACCTTTGCGTTTGCCACCTTGGTTAACGGCAATAGCAGTGTCGTTAGCAACTTTAAGGAAAGGGATAACGCCTTGTGAGCTGCCATTGGTGCCTTTAATCCAAGCGCCTAAACCTCTGACAGGAGTCCAGTCGTTGCCAAGGCCTCCACTGAATTTTGAAAGCATGGCATTGTCGGAAATAGCACCGTAGATTCCGCGTAAATCGTCGGGAACAGTAGTTAGGAAACAACTAGAAAGTTGAGAGTGTGTGCTACCTGAATTGAATAGAGTGGGTGTGGAAGAAACATAATCAAATTGAGAAAGAAGGTTGTAGAATTCAATGGCTCTTTCAGTTCTTTCTGTAAGAGTTTTTTCAACTAGAGCTAGACCCATGGCCACTCTCATCCAGAAAACTTGTGGTAATTCAATTCTGCGCTTTTCGATGTGAATAAAATAACGATCGTAAAGTGTTTGAAGACCTAAAAAATTGAAGAGCTCATCTCGTTCAGGTTTGATAGCTTGAGCAATCTTTGTAACATCAAAATCGCTTTTGAGTTGTGGGTTGAGTCGTTCGGCTGCAATTCCAGCTTCTAAATAACGAGGAAAGTATTCCTGGTAAGCTTTAAGTCTTTGAGAGTGATCAACGTGCATGCCCAAAACTTCATCAAAAGTGATTTGTAGAAGCAGACGTGCGGCCACAAAGCTATAAGCGGGCTCGCTTTCCACGAAGGGGCGAGTGGCCATAATTGCAGCTTGCATAATTTCATTAACGCCGATTCCGTTAAATAGCTGTCTTTCTGTTTCGCGGTATATGAGTTCGGAGCTAACCACGTCTTCGAATCCTGCGCAGGATTCCGATATAAATAGTCTTAGTCTCGCTTCATCGAAGGGAATTTTTTCACCTCCGCGTGTTGTTACAAATTGTATCGCTGAGCTTCGGTTTTGGCCTATAGCTTCGTTTTCAAGCGAAAAAGATCTCGTCTGTTCCATCAAAGTTTCCTTCCTTAAGTTGTGTTTTTGCCTTGCCCTCCCAACAGGCTTCAACCGGGGTTCCCCAACCCCGTCCGCTTGCTAGGAATTTCTAAGACCGGCTTTTTCAAACCAATCTCTAACAATTAAGGTGACACAATATCTTGACGGTTTCAATGCCATATATGGCTATATATGGTAATTTCAGCGCTTTACGTTAAGTTATCGGATTTTGAGGGAAAGCGATTCTTGATGCCCCGCTCATGCAAAAAATGCCTTTGGGGCTTTACAAAATCTTGTCGCTTTTAGGGTTAAAAACCGGGGCGAACATGATCAAAAACTTAAAGTGATTAAAGCCCCAGACTTCATAAGCTCGCAAGGGCTCTAAAAATTATTCAAGCGCGCCGTGTTGGCCATAGAAAAGGGGTTATGAAGCCAAAATAGTCAATATTTAAGAAAACTTATCTCAAATTTTTTAAAATCATTTCTCGAAATCGTTAAAGAGTAATTTCCTCTTCGAGTTCTGTAATGATTTTGTGTCCATAGACTTAAAATAGTGGCTAAAATAACTCCTGAGCCTGTTAGAGCTTTGTAAGTTGGATTTAGGTCAGAAACGAGGGTCAGTGAAAAAGCTCCTGTTCCTGCTAGGGCAAGGGTGCCTTGTAAATAGAGATTTAGTACAGATTCGGCGCTAAAGATTTTTTTAAATCCATATCGCATGACTTGGTCTATGAGCTTTTCATTTCTTAAGTAAATACCGCGAATTTCAAATTTATTAATATGAGGATTTTTATTAAAAAAATCAGCAACACTCGAAATAATAGCGGAAGCAATATTGGCGAAAGCCAAATTCAAAGAGTTGGCACTAACGTTATACTCTCCAGGATAACCAACGGTTCTTACTACTTTAACAGTCAAAATAGCTTTTCTTCCTTTGATTTTAATATCTCCATAAAGTGATCCGCTATGAATTTCGCATTCATCTTCACAATTAAGAATATCGTCGTGAAGTTTTTGAAGGGAATGGCTGTATTGTGATTTTTGCCATCGAGGTTTTATAAGTAATTTCTCAACTAAGGAGAGTGGTTTTTGACAAAGGGTGCTTTCAACGGGTTCTTTGCAGAAACTAATTCCTGAAAAATGAAAAGCAAAAATGAGAAGGAAGCTTCTTAAGGTATACTTTTTTAAAATGGGATGACTCTTGAGCGCCTTCATTTGTTAGTGACGCACTAATTAGCAAAAATTCTCATTATTGGCAGTTCGTGATGTCTCGGATTTCGCTTTTAATTTCTTCTGGAGCCGATAAATTCGTTAAATAGGCTAAAACAATCTTCTCTACACTAGAATGGGGTTCCAGGAATTCGACTCGACTCTCGTATTGTACTGTTGAAACCTTCATTAGAACTTTTTTGCTGCCATACCGAACACTTGGGCCGCTGTCTTGATAAATAGGATTTAGAGGAGAGAGTGGGTTGGCTGGGTTGCTGATATCGTTCATGAAATCATAGTTTGCATGGGCACTTGGTAGAATGGATTCAAGAGCGGCATACATCACTTCTTTGCCCCAGGATGTCCAATAATTGGCTAATTGGCATTGGACTGTTTCTTCTCTTTCTTCACTTCGTAATGTTTTTTGGGTTCTAGTGTAAAGCAAATCAACAAGCTGTTTTGAGTCAGAGGCGCGAATGAGAGTGTTGGCTGAAATATATTTAGTTTTTGATTGCTCTACGAATTGTTTTAAATCGAAAATGAAAACATTCACTCCTTGAGTCACCACGAGTCGTTTTTTTGAAAGTTCAGTTCGTACGTTGGTTTTTGCTTCGCTCAAAGTGATGTTGCTATTTTGATTGCTGGAATAGAGCGTAAGAATTCTATCGGGATTTAAATTTAAATTTCCTTCAATGTTGAGGTCCTGAATGCGTTGGCAAAAACAAAGGCTTAAAAGTAGGGTGACACCTAGGAGTTTTTTTGGATTTTTAGAGTTTTCCATGAAGTAGAATTAGCTTTCTGTTGAAACTTAAACCAATTAATAAAACTTAAATACCGAGAGCTCCTTTTGGAGAAACTCTCGGTATTTCAACTCTAAAGTTCTTTAAAATCGAAGGATTTAGGGGCATTCGTTGCGAACATAAACCTTAACAACGCTAGTGCGAATTTTTAAATTATTAAGTCTATCTTCCCAAGTTTTAACATCATTGGCTTTGGCATTGTACTCAGCTTCAATGATTTGAAAAACCTTTTGAGCAGTATCATGGTCTAAGAGTTTGGCGAGATAGGTGGCTTCTAAAACTCCAAGCTCTTGAGCTTTCTTTGTAGCTTCAATGTTCTTTTGAGTAAGAGTTTCAAGCTTGGTTTTTTGCTCTGTCACTTTTCTTACAACAATAGATTGAAGAGTTTCTAATTCTATTTGAGAATTTTTTTGGAGAGCGACAAAAGCTTTTAATAAATTGCTGATGTTGGCAGCGTTGTTAAAGTCGACACCACTATCCTTCCAATAGCTCAATTCAGATTCAAGAGCTTTGTACCATGTTAAAACGAAGCGACATTGAGCATCGTTGAACTCGGCGTACTTAGGACATTCTAACGGGGCGATGTAGTCTAAGCTTAAATCAAGCGATTTCATTTCATAGCTCAACATGCTTTTAAATTCCGTGTCCGTTTCAGCTAAATATGAATCCAACCATTCATTTAAATTTTCCTCTTTGTATAAGGTGTTTTTAACCCTTTCCATTTGGCCTCTGATTTGTGTGCTTTGGCTGAGAATCGCCGCGTTGCTGTTTTTAAAAGCATCGAGTTTGTCTCCAGCCTCTTTAAAAAGATTGGCAGCGCTTTCAAAACTTCCTTTAGTTCTAACATATCTTGGTTTAATCGCGTTCAAAAGTTCTATAGCGTTTTGAAGATTGTTCTTGTAGCGTTCTCGCGTGGCTAAATCATCTGCGTTTTCTACAGTTCTTTCTTCGTAGTGACCTCCTCGACATATTGGTCCGCCCCAGTTGTCCCAATCCTTTTTTGCAAAAGCACTTGTGGCTAAAGTTAATGTTAATAAAGTTAAATTTTTCATTGAAGACCTCCTAAAATAGTTTCATCAAAACTTCGTAATGTGTTTTCGTTAATTTGCTTTAGACTTTGGTATTGCATCATTAAATCCTCCATATGTTGGCTTGCGCTTTCTAAATGAATTAAAGATGCTGTTTTAAAAAGTGCTTCATCCTCTACAGATTGGGGTTCAGGTAGAGGAAAGAAAATGTTAAGTTTGGGGTCGACTTTGTCTCCAGAGAGATCAGCAAATCCTCTCATTCTGACAGTGTAAGAGTATTCCCCTAAATGATTGGGTTGGCATTGAGTGTTGGCATCAAAAGTAGATTCCCATTTTTTACTTAATTCAGAGTCTCTCTGATTTTCGCAAATCACTTTCCAATCTCTAGGAACTAAAGTTCTAAGTTTGTTAAGATCGCCGCTGTTAAATGCTTTTTCGTAGTCTTGAGCAAAGACTTTGTTGAAAAGTGGAGCATCAAGTTCTCCACTTTCTAAAGCATAGGCTCTGTCGAAATTCATTCTGAGATCGTTGGTTTGGCTCATCATCATAATCGCTGCATTGTGGACAAGGTAGGGATTGTGTTCGAACACTCTTGCCAATCCATAAGCTGCTTTCAGTATCAATTGTTCTTTCTGAGTGTGGGGACTGTTTTTAAAGAAATTTTTTGAATCCCTAATAAATCTTATCAACAGCGGTACTACGAAGCTGCCTCCTACGAGTCTTTCTTGAGCTTCGGCAATTTTAAGTTGCTGGTGGATGGCGTGCGCTACTTTTAAATTGTTATTTCGAGTTTCAATATAGAGTGTATTAGCTGCGCTCAAATCGTTGGTGTTTAAAAAACCTTCTGTAGAAACTCTGTTAAGGAGAGGATACATTTTTCTAAATTGCTCTGCAATTTCTACAACGATTTCTGGTTGCATTCTTGCTTTGAAGTATTCCAACCATTCGGGAGTGTTTTTAAAATCAGAGCTAATTTGTTCTCGCAACAAAATCGAGTTGACGTTGGGAGTTTCAGATTGAAGGCCTACAAAAACTTGATCTAAGCTGGGGAGCTTATCGTTTAAGGCGTGGAAACTTTCAAGGATTTCGCTTAAGGCATAAAAGTCCTGGTCTGAGTTCCATTGCTTATTAGTTTCGGCTTCAGTTCTACTGATTGTACTCACGCCATGGACAAAGATTTTGTTTGGAGCGCTTGTGGGCTCCATATTGCCTGGCTGGCTCGAGTCAAAATAGAGTTTTACAAAGTTGTCTCGGCAGTTTTTGGTAGCGCTAATCATGGTATTGTCGCTGTAGAGTTTAAGGAAACTATTTTCACTGTAAAGTTCTCTAGGATTCGCGGAAAGAGTTTGATTGTACCTAGCGACGACATTGTTGCAGGGGTCTAGTTTTGAATCTTTTGCGATTTCGGTTACAAGATTTTGAATTGAAGCCATATTTATGTGAACCCTTTTGAATTCATCACTTAATTTGTCGAGAATGTCTTGTCTGGTCTTGAGAAGGGTTTCTTGGACTTCTTGAATTTGTTTTGAAATGATCATTTGATTCTCGAGAATTTTAATTTGGAGTTCTTCAATTTTTTCAAGAGATTTCATGATCTGTTCGTGTCTTAGCGTGCCTATGTCGGGGCCACTAAAAAATGAAGCCACTACGCTGACGGCTCCGAATATATTTCCCGTGATTAAGCTTGTTGCAATTTGCACCCCGCCCTCAGCGTAATTCGCTACTTTTGTAATAGTTTCTGCTGTTTCAGGATCGAGTCCCAGTTTTGGACCAATGACTGCAAAATCTCTAGCTATAGTTAACACTTGAGTGCTGCTAGCTTTGAAGGCATCCACTTTGGCAAGAAGTTGAGTCTTGTTAAGCTCCTTTTCACTTAAGCTAATGACGCCGCTTCTCGCGGCTTCAAGAAGCTCTTCGTTGCTCATTTTTCCGGCCATCCAATTTTTCATGAAATTTATATCGTGGGTGTTTTGTTCGATTTTGACTTCATGCTTGCTGAGAGTCATATTGACCTCTTCAAAAGCACCCATCATTAATTGTTGATTGTGTTCTAAATTGTTTAAACGAGTTTTGGTTTCAAAACTAAATTTTGTAAAAGCGGCTGCTTGAGTGTTGAAGCTCTTTTTGAGATCAGCAATGTCTTTGTCGTGAATCATGGATTGCCCCTGTAGATCAAGAATGTCTTCGCCAACTCCCGCAAGATAAGAGTCGATTCTTTCGTTTCGTTCTTTGTCGTAGGCGGCTTTTAGTCCAGGGTTTTTATTCATTTCATCTTGAATGTATTTTGGAAGATCCGAGAGTAAAACATCCACTCCATACATCTGTTTTAAGCTCGCTACAGCTTCGGCCTTTGATTTTAAAGTTCCTTTAGGCATTTTACCCAAATGAGCTTTCACGAGTTTGATATTATTTTCGTTGAGCTTGCCTTCGACCGCGCCAAAAATTGGATCCATGACTAGGTTTATTCCACCGTTGACGATACCTATGGCCGGTGCTGCGGTGCCTGCGCTTCCTACGGCGACCATGGTGCTGATAGCGTATTGGTTCACTTTGATAAATCCTTTGAGCATTCCAAGTTGCTTCTTCTTCATCTCGGTTTGGCGGATGCTTTTCTCCATGCCTTGGAGCGCATAGTAAGAGGCTTGGTGGTTGTCGTAGATGGATTGATTACCAATTTTTCTTCGAATAAGTTCTTGTCTTAATTTCAAACGATCATCAAGTGAGTAGAGCTTGGGTGATTCCTTCATTCTTTGTCGAAGTTTCAATAGCGAATCATCTTGAGAATCGCTCAAAACTTTTTGAGTTGTAAGACTTAAGGCAAGATACATAATTTTTGTAAAAACTTTTAAAGAACTCTTCATAAGGATCTCCATTCCCAGTCGTTCACGCTTCTTGCGTGAGGGGCAAAAAATATAAAGCAATCTTTGTGCCAAGTGTTTTGTCGTCTCAGAACGTGTTTATGGGCTTTCCCTCGGAAATAAGTCCGATATTATGAATTCGAATCCTGAAAATAAAACAGGATAGAAAATTTAAGATTTTAAAACAAAAAACCCCTCTCTCAAATTTTATTATGAGAGAAGGGTTTTTATTTTAATTTATAAGTCGATAAAATTAGCCGTCGTAAGTTTCTATCCTGACCTCAAATGAGTCGTATTCTCTTTTGGTGTTACTCACGCTTTCTTCGGCTGAAGCTAGACCTGCTAATGTTGTTTTGAGTAGGCTTTTCAAGCCGTCCATTTCATTGTTAATTTGTCTTTCTTGATTTTCTAGCTCTATATGTTTTAAAGCAATGGCATTGATTTCTTCTGATGAATTTTTTAATTCTATAAGAAGACTTTTAAATTTATCTTTTCTAGCTTCAAGTTTTATAAGGATTCTATCTAGTTCGGAGATGTTTTGGCTTTGGATGGCGACAAAGCTTTGAAGTATAGGGCTCAAATGAATGGCTTCGTTCAGGGGAACTTCTAGGAACTTCCATTTTTCAACTTCGTTGCTGAGCAATGTGCACCCAGTTTTGTAGTTGAGCAACCAAAGTTCGTTCTCTTCGGGAAATGTGGGCTTAGATGAGCAATTGATTTTTTGATCCCACGCTTGATTCTTTATTAAATCACTAAAAATGGAAATGAATTCTCTTCCTGAGGGGCTGAGTAGGGCTTCTAGTAGATCTTGAAGCTGATGGCTTTGTTCTAATTCAAGAGTTGCTTGATTGAGTTTGCGTTTATAGCTTGTGGTCTCATTTAATTTTTCGCTGAATTCTTCTTTAAAGTGAGCAAGATTTGTTTGAGCATCTCGGAGCTTTTGTTCCTGAGCTATAAGATCGCTTTGAGCTTTATCATTTCTATTTTTTGCGTGGTCTCGTAAAAGCATGGCTCTATTATAGTTTTCTAAGAGTTCAGCTTTATGTCTAACGTCATCAGGATTTTGCCTTTTGTATTTATATTTAGGAGTATCCTCGCGTGTGTCGGTCTTCGCGAAGACTCCTCCTAGAGCCATTAGGTTTAAACTTAAAATTAAAATCCGTTTCATGAGGGTCTCCTTGTCCGAAGTTTCAAGCGCCCCCACAGGCTCGAAACTTTTCGATAAGCACTACTAAAGCAAGGTCCATGCCGAGTTTTAAATGCATTATATGCGATTTAAGCCTGCGCCTTTCGATGCCCTTTCCGAAAAACCGCAGATGCGTCCACTTTTCGAGACTTTAGACGAATTTTTTGAAGCTTATAATTCTTGTCTAGACTCTAGGATTAGCGTATAACGCTACAGGTCAAGATGAAGGCATTTTACTCCAAGCTTATAGTTACATTCATCTTAAGTTTAGGTTTACTTCCTGAGCTTAAGTCATCGGATGTCACATCGCCTCTTAGTAAAAGCCCTAACATTACGTTTGAATTTGAATCTTCACCAGCTTGTGAAGTCACTCTTACGGCTGGAGCCCGTCAGAATCAAAGCACATTAAATTCGACCATTGAATCTCTAGTGGCAAAGATTCCTATGACTCTAGATTTGATTTCAGTGCCAGTACAAAGGGTGTTTCATGTTATTGATTCATCCTCGGCTAGTCCTCAAGGACGTGAATTTTATTTGCTATGGGAGACTTTAGATAACGGTGATAACACTGAAACAGTTCAAGTTGTCCCCATTCAAAAGCATGAGCATTATAATTTTTATACAAAGCCCGAAACTATAAGCATCACTGACTTCATAAAGTTAATGTCTCCATGGATTAATTTTGTAAAAGAAAAACAAAAGCGGCACAAATGGCCTGATTCATTTTTAAATAAACACGAAGAAACCGCCAAAGAGAATTTATTTAGGTCACGATATCATGTTGTTAGGGAACTCAGGAATCCAGATAAAATTCATTCTACGATTAGATGGATTGATGAGTGGTATCCTACGTGCAATAAACTGATTTATATTGAAAATCCTCTACCAGAATCAAGATATTTAGGGATTAAGATGCCCACATTAAGAAGCGAAAGGTTGCGAGAGGAAGCTTCTATTGCGAGAGGTTTAAACACTGAAATTGGTTTTTGGGCCATTGATGAGACTTTGCCAATTAAAGTTCGAAGAATTTTATGGCGCAATCAATGGTCAAAATTTTTAGAGATAGCCTTTGATTCTAATCAGCCAGAAATTTTTAATATTCTCTATCATCGTTATTTTACGTATGCCGATAAATACTCTCTTGAGGTTTATGGTAAGCCTATGGGATTTCGAGTCGCTGGTCCAAGCATCACTCGAGAAGGTGTTGTTTGGCAGCCCTTAGAGCTTAGTCTCGAAGCTATTGGTAAATTTCAAGAGGAGTTAGAAGAGGGCAAGCGTAAGCAATTAGATAGAAATGATGCTGTAAATATTAGACGAATGGCTGGAATGAAAATTCCAAATTATCTAAATTTAACTAGAGAAGCTACGATGCTTTTTATAATGGCTTCTCGCGAAGGGTTTACGGAATCTTTAAGAAAGCGTACCGATAGATTTTTGGATTATTTAAACAATCGTCAGAAATTGTTGGATGAGTCTCAGGCATTGAGGGGTTATGACGACGAACTTTTAAGACAAGTGAATAGTTTTTTACTTGAAAAAGATAAACTGCTTAATTTTATTAAAAGTAGTGAAGAATTAATTTTACGAAGAACCAAAAAGGGTGAACGAGATTTTTTATTGTATCTCCACGAAAGATTGCCTGCCAATGAAAAAAGTTATCCTTGGGGTTTATCTGAACATAATCGAATCGATCTTTTATCGGCTGCACTCATTGAAGATGTCGATATGACATCCCTAATCGACAAGTTGATTGTTTTAAGATCACTTTATTTTTGGGATAAATTTCATGTTACCACTATGCGGGTTAAAGATTATGATTATTTGTTGCCAAAGGAAAGGGCGAAACCCAATGGCGTTCCTATTATGACCTTACGTGAGTCTATCGAAAAGCATAAGCAGTCTATTCTTGAAAGTTGGAATGACTTTTATGAAGGTGAAGATATGCTTAAGCAATTTTCTCTGCTACTAGTCAGTGCGTTGGATGATCCTAGAAATCTAGATAAAATAATAGAGCTTAAAGTTTTCATGTCGAAACTCTATAAATTAAAACCCGTTCATATTGTGGATGCTTTGTTTTGGGCCAAGGAAAATTCGGCTCCAGAGCACCCCTAGTATTGGGCTTCGAAATTTCTAATGAAACAATAAATAATCTTTTTGATTTAAATATTTACTGAAATTTTTTGAAATATAGTGCTAATTCCTCGATAGAGGACTTTAGCTAAGCGATGCTGCACCACGTTGTTTTGGACACTTTGTATGATTGGAAGCTTAAGTAGTAGTTTCCTAGTCGATGGACGTTCTTTAAAGGCTAACCCCTTTTAAAAAGCGAGGCTAAAAAAATCATACAATTTAACTCGGCAACTAGATCCTACATTTCAAGAGCGTAGGGTTTAGTTGCCGATGTTTTTTTTATCTATATTTTTTAAATCAAGATTTTGAGGCTAATTTTTGGAAGACGAAGAAACTTTCTTCGGCAAGCTCAGCTAGGCTTTGAGAATTATTTTCGGTGAGGGCGCTAATTAAGGAACCAGTCATATAGGCTTGAAGCTGTCGTGCAATCTTCATACTGTCTTGGGCGCTCCACTCTCCAAGTGAATGACCTTCCTCTATGAGCGCTGAGAGACGGTCCGTGCCTAGTTGAACCCATTCGGTGTTCTTTTGCTTCCAATCGCTTTCTATGGCGGTCTTATTGTAGTGGTAGAGCCACATACGTGCATGAAGTGGTTTTTCGCGTGGCCAGCTAAATACGGCCGATAAATAACGTTTGATTTTAGAGGTGGCCGAAGGAAGCGGTCGTTTAATGGCGTCGATCACGTGGACTTGGTATTGGCTTCGAATGTGAAGCAAACATTTTGAAATTAAGTCTTCTCGGCTTTTAAAATAATAATTCATGAGTGATCGAGAAACGCCTGCGTTTTGCGCGATTCTTTCGAGTGATAAAGTGTCGGGTGAAGTTTTGCTCATGCAACGAATTGCAGCTTCAATAATTTCACTCTCTTTAAGGCTGAGATTGGAGGGGTGAAAACCTAAAAGACGACCTAGGCGTAGGCGAAGGCTGTTATCAGTTTTAATTTCCATGGATTAGTTGTATATAACGCCCAGAGTCATGAATCAACGTAAATCTTAGCGCTGTAATTATGTAACTGCGCGAGGGGCAAATTTTTGACCAATGTTTATCAAATTTACGATAGACTAACTCAATGAATTTTATGCTAAAACGCTCTTGTCTACTGGTTTATCTGCTTGTGTTTGAAGTGTCCTTTTTAAAGGCTGGGGATACAAAAGTTGGGGAGTCTAAACTTAGATTTATACAATCTATACTGAATTTGGGAGACGACTATCCTTTGAGTTTAGAAGATTCTGAATCCTTCAAATTTAATCCTCGTTATCATGGGGATTATGAAATGAGTGATGATCGTTGTTTCATAAATAAATTTGGTCAAAAAGATAATGGTGAGCTTGTTTCCTTTCGATTTTCCGAAGAAATGGAAATTATAGATTGTAAAAAAAAGGAAGTCTTACCTAAATCTGTAAGTATTTTTAGAAATAAAGATGATCGTCTTGTGGCGCAATACGCAGAAATTGATCCCATTCAAAAAAAGATGACTTATTATCAGGAATGCTGGCAGCCCTCTGGTATTAAAAATGACTTTGCCCCTCTTCATTGTTCTGTGGCAAATAATGAAACTTGTAAAAATTCGATGTCTCCATCGTTTAGTTGGTCTAAAGATTTTAGAATTCTACAAGATTCGCAACGTTCTGTGGCCAAGGGAATTTTTGAGCGTGAGTTTCCGCCTGCTAATATTTTAAAAAGAGCATCAGTTTCTTTTGGAAAATATAAAATTGAGGATTCATTTGAAAATAAAAGTCCGGATTTATACGCCGAAGTTCTTTCGGAAGTTGTCATCCGTTTTAAAAATGCATGCGTGGAAATAATGGGAATGGAATACGAAAAGCAAGAGATCGATGGATTTGCTAAAAAATCAAGAAGCAAAAAAAGAGATAAACATAAACTTTAACTTAAGTAATTGTTGAGTAGGTGTTCGACTTCCTTCTTTAGAATTTCTTTGTCCGGGCTTTTGCTTCCAGGGAGAGTTGTGGCTAGGTAGACACCTCGAATAGATTGAATGAGTACAAAAATAATAGCATCTAAATTTCTCTCGGCAAGTTTAGGTTTCTTTGCCATTAAAAGACTTTTTATTAAAGGGGTGGTGGCTGATTCAAGCGACTCGGCGCTTTGAAAAATTGTAGGACGACTTTTGGTTTTAAAAAGAAGGGGTAGAAGTAAGCTTTCTAAGCGCGTTTCGCGCTCGGTTTCAGCGGTAAAAACCGTTGAGATGACTTTGTTGATGGAGCTTTGAATGTTTTCATCTGAGGCTGCTTCACTTATGGCCTTTTGAATTCTGAGGCGGCGGCACTCGACTATGTTTTTTAAAAGTTCCTCAAAAATATCTTCTTTGCAGCTGTAGTATTGATATAAAGAACCAATGCTCACTCCAGCGCGATCGGCAATGACATTCGTGTTTGCGCTTTCAATTCCATGAGTGAGTAAAATCTGAGCAGTCGCTTCTAAAATGTTGTTTTTGGTACTGAGCGCCTTGCTGCTTTGAGCCTCTCTTTTCATAGACTTAGCTCCCTTTAGCTCAAATTAATTTAAATGTGAGCTTATTGTGAGTTTCGAATATGGGCAATTGCTCATAAATTGTCAATTATGGACTTGGGCCGACTCTTTTTGATGATACTTGGAATAAAAGCGGCACGCTATTTTGTGATTGCCGGTTTGGCTTATCTTTATTTTTGGAAATGGAGAAAAAAGCATTTTGAAAATCAGAGAATTCAAAAAATAGATTTTAAGAATGAGGATATTCTACGTGAAATCACATATTCGAGTTTGAGTATTATAATTTTTTCCTTAATTTTACTTCTACCTTTCAATAAAGAGATGATTGAATATACTTCTTTATACAAAAATCCCGCCGAACATGGCTACCTTTGGTTGATTATTTCACTTCCAGTCATGATGATTTTACATGATGCCTATTTTTATTGGGTGCACAGAGGCGTTCATCATCCTAAAATTTTCAAACACGTGCATCGCGTTCATCATCTTTCAAGAAACCCAAGTCCATTTGCTGCGTTTGCGTTTCACCCTGTTGAGGCCATTGTGGAATTTGCTTGGGTCTTGCCGCTTATGTTTTTTATGCCCATTCAAAAATATGTGTTTTTAGCTTATTCACTGACATCGATTAGCTTAAATGTGATTGGACATTTGGGAATTGAGGTCTATCCGGACTCTTGGAAAAAATATCCACTACTGAGGACAATCAATCGCTCAACTTATCATAATGATCATCATCGTCTGGTGAATGGAAACTATGGGTTGTATTTTACATGGTGGGATTCTTGGATGGGAACTCTTCGACAAGAGACTCAAGACGATCTGAAAATATTTAAAAAAGTTTCCGCAGAATCTACAGCCCTCGCAGTTTAGTTGAGTCTGACATTTTTCTCTGTTTATCGTCAGCGCTTTTAGCTTCGATATGTTGAGATCAGGCTATGGGCTTATTAGTTTGAGAATTTGAGGAGGAGTTTTATGACTCAAGTTATTAGCA
The DNA here is from genome assembly GCA_018001635.1 of Pseudomonadota bacterium. Taxonomy (GTDB): domain Bacteria; phylum Bdellovibrionota; class UBA2428; order UBA2428; family UBA2428; genus JAGNHS01. Next base: position 23,636 of record JAGNHS010000027.1, read on the forward strand.
AATATTTAAATTGGAGAAGGGTTACAATGGCTGGGCTTTTAGTTATGGCTGGCTGTAATACGGTGGGTCCTTTTGCAATCAAGATCAATCCTAAACAGTCTTTTAGTTTGGCCACTAATAAAGGGCAGTGGAGGCGTTTTGAAAATCCAGAAACTTTAACGGCCTCCTATTCTGCTTTTACTAAGAAGTTTTATTTGGCCGATCAAAATTCTCAAATTATATTTTCTAATGTAGAGGCCGTTGAGCAAGATTCTCGAACTTATGTGTTGTCTGTGGAACCTGACTCTTCAGGCCAGAAAACGGCTAGGGGAGTTGCTGTGGGTTTGTATGTTAAAGCCAATATGACGGATGTGAATGTCGATCGACATGAAGTTCGTGAAAACTGCACGTATTATACTCGTGAAAATTATCAACATTGCGAAAAAGACAAAAAAGGTCGACGTCATTGTGAAACACGAACTCGAAATGTGCCCCATTCAGGTTCTCAGTGGGTTGAGCATGAGCGCATCACTCGTTATTTTAAATTTAGCGGTCGTATTATGGGCGCAAACTTAACCTTAGCGACTGGAGAAGGCTTTGATAAAACATTAGAGGTGAATCGTCGCCCAACATCACGTTGTTACTAGTCTGAAAACACTGTTGGATGTTTGTATAGATTAAAAACATTCAACAGTGTTATTTGAAAAACAGACTTTTAAATTCTTCTGGGAGAGAAGTGGGTTTACCACTTCTGGTATCAATCACAACTGCGTCCATTTGTCCGCTAGCATAGGGGGAACTAGAGTTTTCGTTTATAAAATAAAAAGGAACTCGTAAAATACTGTTGTTTCCTTCTATTTCACTTATCCAAGATGAGCATAGGGCACTCCCTGAGGGGATCAGTGATCTCATTTTAAATTCAAATCCGATAACGTAAAATCCTAGTCCCATTTCTAAGAGGCTTTTGAGTCCATGGCCAAATTTTTTCATAGCAAAATGGAGTCGTTGCTCTACTAAATCCTTGGCTACATCACTTGGAAAAATATTGTTTTTATAAATAGGAAATCGACCATCATAGGAGATGCTTTTTTCGTAAATGATGGGAATTTCGATTTCTTCATTGTCTAGCTTTGAAAGACTCATGCTGAAGTAACGGGTATTATTTTCATCTAAAAAAGTATAGCTTGTATCTTTTAAGTTCTGATGAACTTCAATTCTATAGGAGCCATCTTTATCTATGGATTTGAAATAGCGAGCTTTGATTTGACATTGATTAGTTTCTAGAATTTTTTGATTATTTTCTATTAAAGCATTTTCTAATAGAAGAAAATAGCTATGGTTTGGAAGATGTCCATAAATGTCAAACATTTTGGATTGAACTGAAACGTTGAAATCTGAAATCATTTATATCTGTATAATATAGGTCAGTTAATATAATAAACTCAAATAATTAAGCTACCAAGTTTCATTAACGACGGAAGTGTCGACATCGATCTCTTTAAATCTTGTTTTAAACCATTCAAGAGTGTCAGGTGATATGGAATAACTTCTATGACGTGAATCTTTACTTCTAAGGAAGCTAACTAATTGACCAATGCTTGGTATAGAAATTAAATAACGGTTCGTAAATTTGAGTTTACTTTTAGGGATCTCCAGTATTTCAATGGGGAGTTTGAAAAGTTCTTCTCTAGGCATATTTCGTAACACTCTATTGGGTATGTATACATATTTTGTTTTCCTAGAGGAATTAGGCGCATTTTTAAAATAAGCTAGACGCGCGCTTAAATATGTTAAAGCTTCTGGGGGATTCTCGTTTCCGACTCTTTGAAAAAGATCTCCTACCGTTTGCCAATTTTGTTTTTGAGCCCTAGTTAGGACAAAGTCAGGCAGTTCTAAGCTGCTAAGATTTAGCTTTAATATTTCAGCAGTGGTTAGATTAAGTTTGTCGCCAAAACTTAGAAATTCAGCATCAGCTTTGTAGGGATAAAAAGAAGCTTCACTGGTGTCGGAATCTTCATTGAGCTCGAAGGGTGTGGCCCAAAAATTTGGGTTTTGAGAGATCTGCTTCATTCCAAGTGTTAAATTCCATCTGTCTAAAGCTTCGCGTGTTAAGCGCATAGATTTTTGCCCGAAGTTTCTCAATCGCAATAAATCGTATTCAGTGAGTTTTATAAGGTCGTTCACTGATCGACTTTGGAAACGAGTTTCTACATAGGGATTTCTATTATTGTAAGTACGATTATTAATGAATTGCTCAACGGTGTGGTAGAGCTCGAGAAACTCTAAAGGAAAATCAAATATCTCTAAGCTCCAATTTTTAATGGAATGTAAATAACTTGAGGCGATATAAACATGTGTTGAGTGTTTGTATTGAGAGGGGGCGTTCTTGAATAATCCAATTCTGGAGTATAGGTATTCTCGTCTTTTATAGCCTAGATTTTGTCTTTTGGAAGCAAATTCTACGGCTTCACCAATGGTTTCGCCACTCCTAGAAATCAAATTGTTTAGAAAGTACTCGGGTAAATCAAGTGATTTAATGGGCAGCTTTAAAACGTCATCCCATTCTAAATTCAAATGAGCTTTAAAGGGGACTTGCTCTTTAGCGTATTGTAAAAATTTGAGATAATTAAACACCTCTTCAGAATGTTGAGCCATGTAATAAAAAGTGTCGAACTCATACATGTTTATGTCGGAAGTGTTGATCTCTTCTCCATGAATTTTTCGTTTTGAATATATCCTTATTTGTAAAAATTTATGAGCCTGATAAATTTCCCAAAATAAGGGCTTAAGGGCTTTAATCACAAGTTCGGGAGGAATGTCCCATTCAGCTCGAGAACTTCGCGTGCAATGTCTTACAAAATTACGTAGTTCAACTTCGTTTAAATATAAAAATGCTTGAATGAAATAGAGTTGACCTTCAAGTAGCATGCTTTTAGCTGCAATAGATAATTCTTTTTCTCCAATATTAATTCCTATAAAAGGCTGGAGTAAATTTGATAAATTCGGTACTTTTTTTCCACTGTGAATTATAGCGGCCATGTTACGTAAAAATTTTACGCCAAGATTGAAAAGCCTAGTGTTTTTATCGTTTAAGGACCGATGACCTAAAAAGAAAGAATAATCTTCAGCTTTTGGAGTTTCTAAATAGTTTAGGACTTCGATTTTGTTATTTTTGCTTTTCGGGGCGCTTTCAGGCTCTACTTCATCTTCGATTTCTTCTTTGTCGCTTATTTCAGGTGCAGGAACCGGAGTTTCGATTTTCGGAGCCTGGGCATGCACTTCGACGAGTGAGGCCAACCATTTTTTAATTTCACTAGTGTCAGGTTTTAAAAGTTCACTAAAAACTTCAGCATGGGCTTCTTGAAATTCTTTGTTGTCTAAGGCTTCTGTTAATTCGACTTCAATCTTTTTTGCTTTCTTGGCAATTAAATGAGAGGCGCTTGGGTATTTTTCAAATTTTTGAAAATAGACTAGTAACTGATTAAGGCACTTGATGGTTGCAGAATTTGGACCGAAGGGATTTTGAGCTATCCAAAAATCTTTCATAGAAGCTTCAATTTTTCCTTGGATAGAGGCTAGAGCGGCATCAATCTCTTCAGGGCTAGACTCGAGATTGAGACTAGCGTTTTCTTCAGTCTCTTTTTTTTCTCGTTTGCTGACTTTGTTTTGTCCTTGGAGTCGACTCCGTAGGGCTGAGTCTACGAGTGAAAATAATTCCGCAACTTCTGAGGAATCGATATCAAAAAATAGAGCAGCATCTAAATGTTCTTTTCCAGGATAGAGTCTAAAAGCTCTACCTAGATATTGTAGAATTTCTCGAGCACTCGTGCTGCGTCTTAAATCTAAATAAAACGATAGAGGAGGAGTGTCGTCGCCTTCTCCTAGTTTTTTAACAGTGATGAGTCCTTTGATTTTGTGTTCTTCCCAGTTTTTTCGACGTGTTTCTCTCTCTTTAGTTTCAACTTTCGAATGATAAGTTTCAAATCTTGCTCCATTGAGAAAATCACAGGAGTTTAGAAATTTAGAAACTTCTTCAGCTTCATCGGTGTCAGAAACAACGATTTTAACCATAGCATGTGCTTTTAGATGTTCTTTTAGGAGTGTGAAAAAATGAGTGTAAAGTTTGGGGTTAACTTTAAAGCGCGCACCGACTTTAGTTTGCACCCACATGGCTTCATTAGAGTTCTCAGGTTTAGATTGAGGTCCTATTAAAATAAATTCACTAAATGGAGTGATATCGCCAGAGCTAATGGCTTTTTCAAGTTGAGAAATACTTTTAGCGCTAGGTCGATTGGAGGGAGTGCTACGAGCTAAATAATCTTCAGCATTATCAATGTAAGACCAAAATACTTTTCCTCGAAACAAATCCAATTGCAAATCGATGTTTCGATTTACAGGCGTTGCTGTGAGTGACAGCGTAAAGGCCTTCCAATCGTTGTGGTAGGGGCTCTTCATTCCTGCGCTAGCTTGACCTGTTCGCAGTCGATTTAAAGCGGCAAATCTATTGGGGGCTCCCATATTATGAGCTTCATCTAATATTAAAAGTGAAGTTTCTTTTCGGAAATTAGTGATTTCATCTTCAGAGGCGTTAGCAATTCTTGCGGCAAAGCTTTCGTCTGTTGTGAAAAGTACCGTCGGCATTTTATCTAACGAGCTAACAGCTTTTAGGAGATCTTTTACGCTGAGATTGAGATTGTGTTTGTTCTTTCCTGGTCCGCCCCAATATTTACTTTTAAAAAAATGTTTGTTTTCGGGGTCTTTGTGGAGCTCGTTTTCAACGTCGCTCGCTGTGTCTTGAGAGAGTTCGTTTTCTGGAAGGACAACTATAATGAGTCGACCGGTACTTCGACCTTCGGCAATATCGGCCAGTTGTTCTCGAATGCCTTTTTTGAGTAAAAAAGTTTTTCCAGTGGCCGTGGGGGCGACCCAGGCTAAGTCTTGTTGCCCTGCTTTTTTTGTTTCTTCAAAAACGTGTGCAATTTCATGCTGTACATCTTTTGGATGAAAAGTTTTTTCGGAATTGTTTTTTCTTTCGCTGTTGATTTCTTCGGTGGAACTTTGAGGGTGAACGTTTGAGCTCACTAAAAATTGTTTTAAAAGTGATGGAGTGTCTTGGATGTATTTATAGTCATGAGTTAAATTGAGAATTCTATAATCATCGTTTGAGCTAATTTCGTTTTTCGCATTTTCATTGGACCATCGTATTTTTAAAGTTTTATGACCAACATTTCTTATTTCGACTTCATTTTCGTTCAAAACTTTTAATCTAAATGCGTCTGGATGCTTTTCAAAGACTAAGGATTTTCCACCTTGAGCCAAAAGAGCTTTCACAAGCTCTTGGCGCTCAGGGCCTAGGCGGCTGAGCTCGGGAACTATTGCGGATTCGCATTCGGCAATGGACTGAGCAAAGGGGCCGTTAAATTCCGCCTGAGCATTATTAGCTTTTAAAATTGATAGGCTTAAAATTATGACAACTAATTGAAAAGCATTAGTATTCTTGAGTTTTTTAAGCGGCTTTGGGAAACGCATTTAGACGGCCTTATAGCAATAATTATGCAATGCGTCAATAATGCAGAGTTGTTTGTCTCAGTCTTTAGAGGGCTAATCCAGCAAAGAAGCTTCGCAATCTTCAATAAATACTACAGTTTCGAAAGCCCCTTGAGAAACGTTGGTGAGGTTTTTACCGAGTCTCATATTGGCGCGAGCCCAGGGAGATGTGCCAGGCATTACGCTACCCATGAAAACATAAGTGATGGGTCGTAAATCTAGCATGAATTGAATCCATGGAGTTTCAGTGGGTAAATAAGAAAAATTCACAAAGGGTTGCACAACAAAGTTAGGAAACTCTCGATCATTATATTTTCCCCAAGCTCTCAAGGTGTCGAGATATTTTCGTATGGCTTTCCAGTTTTTTTCAGGATATTTGGCTCGCGGATAAACTTCTTCGCCTTGAGTTCCATTTGTGGTTTTTAAAATAAAATTTTCTCCATAAAGTTCTTCAGCTGCGTCGAGATCGGCTAAGTTTTGAACCGGAAAACTTTCTAATGTCTTAATATGAGGAGTTTGGCCTTCGAAAAATTCGGTGATTTGATCCATATAAGGCAAGAGTGCTTTAGAGCTAAGAGTATTTACAAAGGGTCCGTTAAATATTTTGAGATTGGGGCGAGCAGCAAGAAACTCTAGCCATTCATCGTAAACATCCCAAGTTCCATTTGGGTGATCAATAAGCAGCAGAGCTTCAATAGATTCATTGTCAATTTTATCCATGAGTCCCTTAAGCTTTTTTCGATTTAAGTCAGTGCCATCGAATATTTTTTCTATACCAGCTGATTCTAAGGCCATGAGCTCTCTAATGTTTTCTTTGTCTTTAAAACTAAATGGAGTTTTATCTTCATCATCTTTGTCTTTGTCGAAATCAAAAATTGCTAAAGTTTTTTCGGGACTAGTACCTGCATTTTGCATGAAAACTTTGATAGCTGATACAAAATCATCAGTGGATTTTTCCTGAGATTTTATTCCAGTCACAATAGAAAAGGGTTCTTTGAGATGGAAAGTGTCGGCGCGACCACCGATATTCCCAACGTTATCCTCAATGAAAACCCAAATTCCACTGATAAGTCTTGCTAAATCGGGGCCGTATATAAAAGAAACATCATCGGGGTTTCTGCGCTTCCAAAAATTTCTAATGCTTTCATAAGACCTTTGTGTTTCGTTTAAGCAAAGTTGTTCAATAAAATCTTTGCTAAAAATTCCCTTTTTTAAAATCTCGGGTTCTTCATTTATAAATAGATCGATGAAGAGTTTTCTAAGAGCTTCAGCTCTTTGGGCTGTTGCCTTTTGTATGAATTGAAATTCGAGTCGACTTAAGGCCCAGGGCAAAGGCAATATTTTAATGTCATCTCCCATGGGTGAACTGCTTAAAATGGATGCTGCTATAGGTTTAGGTTTTAGTGGATTCTTTTTGATGCGTTTCTTAAGGGCTTGGAATGCGGGACGTAGCTTCCCATTTTCATCATAGGCCTCGTTGTAGGCTTCAAAAGGGTGAAGGATTTCTTTTGCTTTAGAATCAGCAGAAGATGCGGGTTCGTAAAATCCAAGCATCGCAAAGGCGAAAATGAGAATATTTGAAGTACACTTTCGCCAAAGCATAATTAATTAAAAGTTAACCGACCCATTATTGAAGGATTTATTTTTATTTTCTTCGGCAGCGGGGATAAACTGTGTGGGATTTTCTCCATCAAGCTCCCCGAAGCCAAGTCCCTTATTGCCTATGCTGCTACATTCTTTTGCGTCAATTTTGGCTAATGTTGAATACACAAAACCATTGCGCTTATTGTTTTGAAAAATTGAATTTCTCAATATGACATTTGTATTTTTTTCAATTTGAATTCCATCATTTTCATTATCGTATGAAACTGTGTCATTAATTTTGATTAACTCACTTCCTTCTTTGATGAATATTCCGTTTTGTGAATTTTCACTTATTTTAGAGTTTTCAATTAAAAAATTCCCACTTTTTTGTAGACGAATTCCATGGTGCTTGTTCCTAAAAATAGAGGATTCGCTAATGCTTCCTTCTGCGCCTGTCACTACAAAGAGTCCACTTAATGAGTTTTCTGCAATGCTGAGTTTTTTAAGTTCGGCAAATCCGCTGCGATGCTCTATAGCTGCGTGATTAGAAAAAATATTTAAATCATTTGCAGTCCATTTATTTTTTACGTTTTCACCAAAGCTTGTGAGTGCAATTCCTGGAATATTGCTTATCGTAATATTGGAGAGCTTCGCTGGGCTGTTGATTAATACAATCCCATCTACAGTTCCAATGTCCTTGCTTAAGGAAACTTGTATGCTGAGTCTAATAAGCGAGTTATCAGCCCTTTTAAATTCATAAAGACTGATATCATCAACCTTGTGTTGAGCGACTCTATGAAAAGATTCGTCTTGAAATCGTATATTTTGTCCGTCAACGCGAATGAGTTGGTCGCCAATTTTGATGCCATTGTTTTCGGCGATACCCCCAGCTTCAATTGCTGAAACTTCTAGGTGCGAACCATTGTCGATAAATTTTACCCCTAAATCGATGCCTCTCACTGGATGAGCTTTAGCACGATCAGCGCCTGTGCTTGTAATACTGAGTTTGCTAATTTCTGCACCAGCGCCGTCAATTATGATGGCTGCTGAAGACCCTTCCGGTGGGACAATTTGAACTTCATTATTGGAGTTCGTAATTTTTCCTTCTAGGCGTATCGCACGGTTGATATAGAGTGATTCTTCGTATCGACCTGGTTCAATTAAAACTTTGTCACCGTTTCGTGCAAAATTTATCGCCGATTGAATAGTGGGATAAGCTGTGGAGGGGGTCTTAATGATTAATGTTTTAGTGTTTTCATCTTCAGCTATTTCCTTGCCACCAAATTCTACGGGTAATCTGGGTGTCTTTTCACTTGGATTTAGATTTAATTTTGAAGCAATCTTTTTAAATTTATCAGCGAAAAACTTTCGATCTAAATTTGAGCCTTTTATGAGAGACAACGCCAGAATTCTAGTTTCATCGTCAGAACTTTTGGATAATTTATCAATGAAATTATTGCCGCCAACACCTAACTCGCTTTGTAATGTTCCTACGCTGATTGGGGCGAGAAAAAGATCGTAAATAGCTCTAACGGGTTCAATTTCTGAATTGGGATCAATTCCCATTTTTTGTAAAGCATTCGCAAAGCTTTTAGAATCTTTATCAAGAGCGATTTTGGCTTCAGTGTCTTTTGCAAAAAGATTTTTTACAAGTTGAGCATCAAGATTTCCAAAGTTTAAAGTTTCAACTATTGGAGCAATTTGGTCGAAGGGTCCTGGTTTGGGGGTTTTCATACCGGCATTATGACAGGAAATGCAAGATATGCCGTTTACAATAAGACCTTTCGGGTGGGTGGTGTCTCGCACGATATTGCTGGGGCCTATGTTAAGTCGGTCGCCTTTATCATTAGTGAGTAAATAAGCTTGCATTCCATTGGGGAGTTTCCAAATCATTTCTCCCCCGTCGTGTTTAAAAACTCGATCAAAAGATATGCCCACTGATTCAGGGCCAAGAGGTGATGTGAAAATATCGTGTCCTTCTTCAGAATGTTTAAGTTCATCAAAGTCGTAGCTCTTCCAGTAATAAGAATTTCCGGGGACTTCGTGGCGCTCTAACATTCTGTTACCAGTAGAAACGCCGCTGTCTTTAAATCCCAGTCTAAGGGCTCTACCTTGTCGAATGTTGTCGTCTACGTTGATTCCGAGTTGTCGTTCTATAGTTGAATCAGCAAGTTTTTGAGGGATTCGAAGTATCGAGTGATAAAGGGGAGCTTGGCTAACGGCAAAAATAAACCAATCGGCTCTTAGTATGGGTAGCTCTGTTTGAGTTAACTCTTTGAGAGTATTTTCATCGATATTGTCTTGATTAAGACCGTATGGATAAAAACTTTCAATTTGCTTCCAATCACTATTGAACCATGAATAGTTTTTTAAATTGATTCTTAAAAGAATTTTCTTATCATCAACAGCTGTGCTTAAAGCAATGTCTGGATTCATGATGCTCATTGAATTTAAAAGTTTATCAACAGCTTGTTTGGCAATTTTAAGTGTGTTGTCTGACAATAAAGGATTCCCGTTGGCATCCTTTCGATTGTAAAGACTGCTCAATGATAAATAGCGAGTTGATTTTTGCGTTTTTGGATCTAAATTTTTTAAATCTTTAAGCGCGACACTAATGATTTCGGTATCACTGTAAAATTCTCTGCTATTATTCGAATTAGAAGTTGAATTAATTTTTGTTGCGCCAGTTATCCAATCCTTTATGGTGTTCACTTCTTCGGGGCTTAATCTTTCGCGAAACTCTTTGTCGCCTTTTGCCCCATTAGATTGCGGCATTAAGTCTGAATCGTCGTCTGCTAATGTAATTCTTTGGTGAATAACAGATTTATTGGGATCTCCTGCGTTGACGTAATCTGCGTTGGCCCTAAGAGCTTCGAGATTTATACTTTTGTGCAATTCGGGTTTTTTATTTTTACGTCCGTTAGGGCTGTGACATTCTGAGCATTTTTCTTGGAATATCTCTTTCACTTTGTTGTCGAGGGCTTCATCGGCTTGAGCGAAGAAGTTGAATAAAATCAGAGTTGCTATTAGTGAGAATTTTTTTGAAAAATGGAAAAATTGCATGCCGTGTCATTTAGGCTACTAATATTATTAAAGCAAGGTAGTTTTTAGAAGAGCACCTGGAATTGCATCACTTTGTATTCATCCAAAGCATGTCGGTGTCGCTGAGGCTCAAGAAGACTTCTGAGCATTTTTTGTCTTGTTTGGGAGCTTGATGTGGGTCAACAACAAATTGAATTTCTTGAACTTTGGGGCTGGGACTTTCGCTAATAATGAGAGTTGTTTCCCCGTTGCTTAAGGTGACCGAATTTTGATTCCAATCAATTTTTCTCCATCGAAGCTGCGAGAACACGCTTTCTAAAAGTTGCGCATCAATTTTTGGAAGATTGATTTGTATTTTTTGTATGTGATTGAGTCGAGGAGGCTTATTATCGTCGCCATTGGTTTTTCGGATCCAGTTTAAGTAGTTGATTCGATCTATTTTTTCATTCGGAGATCCCAAAAAATTAGGATCAAGCTCTGACACCCAAAGGTGCATGTTGGTGGTTTGGGCTTCTGTCATTTGTCCCCAATTTTCTTTCTCTCTCATTTTGAAAAAATCAGGAAGTGAGCTTTGCAAAGCTTGTTGAATGATGGGCAGGCATTTTGGAGATTCAGAAATAAAGCCAATACCGATGGGAGCTTTGTTTTTTCTATCTTTTGAATTGAAAACTTCGAGGTAGTGTTTTTGCCCAGTAATATAATGACCGCGATGATCGCCAAATGGATTTTTAAAGGCTTCAAAAAAGCTTAAATGATCTGTTCTAAAGAAATCACTTTTTCCTATCTGTTCATAGGCCTTTGGGCTCACGTTGAAGAAGATATGATCAAAGCTCACGGGGAGGCAACTCGCGAAGCTATTTAAAGAGATTGAAAAAATAAAAGTGAGGGTAGGGTGAATGAGTTTTTTAAGTGACATTTAGTTTTTGCTTTCAATTTGGAGGCGGCACCCGGATTTGAACCGGGGGTGAAGCTTTTGCAGAGCCTTGCCTTACCACTTGGCTATGCCGCCATCAGGCCCAAAAAAGGGCCAAATACTGTAATTTTAGAGCTTTTACGGTTTTTGAAACTATTCTTAATTGCTTGGACTGGCAAGGGACTTGACTCTCAAAAATTAGACCCTAGATTAAGCCGCGAGCATAAAAGAAGGAGCTTTGGCTTTAAATGATTTACGAATACCGCTGCAATGACTGCAACGCCGTTCAAGAGTTTTGGATGAAAATGTCGGATCCTGCCCCTACAGAATGCCAAAAGTGTCATTCCCAGGGCAAATTAGAGCGACTAATCTCCAAAAGTTCTTTTGCGTTGAAGGGGTCTGGCTGGTATACCTCGGACTACAAAAAGGCTTCCCCTAGCACCGAGAAAAAATCATCGGATTCAGGCTCTCCATGTAACGGAAGCGGAGGCTGCGGTTCTAGCGAAAGTAACTAGTTAGGAAATAAAACCTTAAGTTAAGCTTAAGGGTTTTTAGTTAGAAAAACCAAGGAGGTATAGAAAACATATGGCAATTAGACCACTACACGACAGATTAATAGTTAAACGCATCAATGAAGAAGAAAAAACAAAAGGCGGGATTATTATCCCCGATACTGCAAAGGAAAAACCTTTAGAAGGTGCCGTTATTGCTGTTGGCACTGGCCGCCGTACTGAAGACGGTAAGGTCACTCCCCTTGATGTTAAAAAGGGCGATAAAATTCTTTTCGGCAAATACGCTGGAACTGAAATTAAAATTGACGGTGAAGAACATCTCATTCTTCGTGAAGAAGATGTTCTCGCGGTTTTAGAATAGTTTTTTAAATAAGGAGTAAGAATCAATGGCTGCAAAGATTGTATCTTTTAATGAACCTGCCCGTCGCGCAATTTTGCGTGGGGTGAACCTTTTGGCTGAAGCCGTTAAGGTCACACTCGGACCTCGCGGTCGTAACGTGGTTATCGAAAAATCCTTTGGCGCTCCCACTATCACTAAAGACGGTGTGACTGTTGCTAAAGAAATTGAACTTGAAGACAAAATTGAAAACATGGGCGCACAAATGGTGCGTGAAGTGGCTTCTAAAACCAACGATGACGCTGGTGATGGAACAACCACTGCCACTGTTCTCGCACAAAGCATTTTCCGTGAAGGTTCTAAGATGGTGGCTGCAGGTCACAATCCTATGGATCTCAAGCGCGGAATTGATAAAGCTGTAGAAGCGATCACTGCTGAACTTAAAAAAATTGCAAAACCTGTTGCTGGTAAAAAAGAAATCGCACAAGTCGGAACTATTTCTGCTAACGGCGATACAACTATTGGTAACATCATTGCTGAAGCTATGGAAAAAGTAGGCAAAGAAGGTGTGATCACTGTTGAAGAAGCTAAAGCTATGGAAACAACACTCGATGTTGTTGAAGGTATGCAATTCGACCGTGGATACCTCTCTCCCTATTTCGTAACTGATTCTGAGCGCATGGAATGTGTTCTTGAAGATGCTTACGTTCTTATCTTCGACAAAAAAATTGCTTCAATGAAAGACATTTTGCCTGTGCTTGAGAAAATTGCTCAAACTCAGCGTCCTTTCCTTGTTGTTTCTGAAGATCTCGAAGGTGAAGCGTTGGCCACTTTGGTGGTTAACCGTCTTCGTGGCACACTCAAAGTTTGCGCTGTTAAAGCTCCAGGCTTTGGTGATCGCCGAAAAGAAATGCTTCAAGACGTGGCCACTCTCACTGGTGGTAGCGTGATTTCTGAAGATCTCGGAATGAAGCTTGAAAATGTGACTCTTAAAGATCTCGGTGTGGCTAAACGCATCGTGGTTGATAAAGACAACACTACAATTGTTGATGGCAACGGTAAAAAAGACGAAATCGCTAAACGCGTTTCTGTTATCCGTAAGCAAATCGACGAAACTACTAGCGATTACGATCGTGAAAAACTTCAAGAGCGTTTGGCGAAACTTGTTGGCGGTGTTGCCGTTATTCATGTTGGTGCAGCGACTGAAGTTGAAATGAAAGAAAAGAAAGCTCGCGTAGAAGACGCTTTGAATTCTACTCGCGCTGCTGTTGAAGAAGGTATTGTTCCTGGTGGCGGTGTGGCTCTTCTAAAAGCTGCTCAAGTTCTTGCTAACCTCAAGGGTGACAATGCTGAACAACAAGTTGGAATTAAAATCATCGCTCGTACATGTGAAGAACCTATTCGCCAGATTTCAGGTAACTGTGGTTTAGACGGTGCGGTTGTTGTTGATAAAGTTCGTGCTAATAGCAGCTCAAGCTTTGGATTCAACGGTGCTACTGAAACCTACGAAGATCTTCTTGTTGCGGGTGTAATCGATCCAGTTAAAGTAACTCGATCTGCACTTCAAAATGCGGCTTCTATCTCTGGATTGCTTCTCACTACTGAAGCAGTCATTGCTGATAAGCCAAAAGAAGAAAAAGACCACGCTCATGGCGGCGGTGCTCCTGATATGGGTGGCATGGGCGGCATGGGTGGTATGGGCGGAATGGGCTTCTAATCTAGCTTGATCTTTTGCTCTGATACTTTGTCGAAGCCCGCTTCGGATACTTAATAGTGTATACCGAAGCGGGCTTCTTCGCGTCTCAGAACAAAATCTCTATGCTAGAAGAGATTATAAATTATGAGTCGACCTGGAGATTATTTTTACAAAAAGGCAAAATCTGAAGGCTTTGCTGCGCGTTCAGTTTTTAAATTAGAAGAAATTGACAATAAGCATAAGCTCATCAAGCGCGGAATGAAGGTGTTAGACTTCGGTGCAGCTCCGGGTTCGTGGATGCAGTATGCTTCACGTAAAATTGGTCCCGAAGGTTTTATTCTAGGTGTTGATCTCTCCGAGATTGAATACGGATTTCCCAACGGAAAAACCGTCATTATGGACTTATTTGAACTTAAGGTGACTGAAGAACCTCTTAAAGAGAAAATTCCTTTTGATTTTTTCCAAAGCGATGCCATGGTTAAAACGAGTGGGGTGCCTGAAATGGATTGTGCGCGATCCATCGCACTGGTGGAATACTCGCTTCATTTGGCTCGACAAGGTGGATTAAAAAATGGCGGAAATTTTTTAGCAAAAGTTTTTGAGGGTTCTGGATTTCAAGAATTCATTAAGGACATGAGAACTTCCTTTGAAAAGGTGGCTTTTCTTCGTCCCAAAGCCATTCGTTCGAATAGTCGCGAAGTGTATGTGCTAGGTTTAAATTTCAAAAAATAAACATTTATTGATTCGCAGCTTGTCGAATGGCTTGTATTTGCGTGTACATTTCAAGGCAAACTTTCATAATTTCAGTCTGCGACATACCCGTAAAAAAAATTCTATCGTGAGCGTGTAAAGCAAAAAAATCTTCAAGTTCATTCAAGTATTTAAGTTTTCCCATTATTCCAAGATATTGAAGAAGCGCATCACCAGGACTCATTCCAAGTTCCGCGACTTTACCTAGTTCTCTTAGAAGTTCATTTTTTCGATACATAGAAAATTCATTTAAATGCATAACGGTGTTGGCGGTTCCTTCGTCTATTTGACTGAGGCGACGCATTTTCAAATCAAAGATATCTTCTTCGAAGCTGGGAGGACGTTTTTCAAAAGGGATTTTTTCTCTTAGAAATTTTACAAAATCTAAAAGATATTGTGTTTGAAGTCTCGAAAGTTCTACTAGTCGCGGAGGAATGAGTATAGAGGGCACGTGATAGGAGGTGTCGTGAATCATGGACATATGCCGTTCGGCTAGAGGAAGCGAGCCTTCTTGAGCCCATCGAGTGAGATATTCATCTACGGGAACTCGCTCTTGAGGAGAGGGGTAAAAATGAATGGCGATGGGCTGCCCCAATCTTTGATGACTCATTCTTTCGTTGATGAGGTCGATAGAGCGGCTTATTTCAACCGCGTCAGGAATTTCAAGTGTGAGATCGTCAATTTGTTTGAAGCCAAAAGTTTCAGCTCCTTTATTTCCAAAAGTATTTATAAACCATCGAGGATCTCCTTGAAGAGCCGCTTTGTGGGATGAGGCATCGGAAAGCCAGGGGATTTGATTGCTTTTTCTTTTAACTGTGTAAATTAGCCCTCCGTTTTTTCCATTTTTGGGAGAGGGCTCAATTCTAACCGAAAAATCTCTATTAAAATCACTCGATTTTGCGTGAACGGATTCAAGAAGAACTCGACATGTTAAATCAAAGATAACGTTTGAGAGAGATGCGTTGGAGAATGTTGAATGAAAAAAAAGAAAGATTGTTAATTTCAATTTTAGCAACTTTGATAATTTAGGATTTTTCATTGTACTCTCTCATTTTCGATTTTTATTCTTTTTGCGGCAGCTTTAATGGCCGAGATTTGATCGCTCACTCTCGAGCAAACTTTTACTACTTCTTCTTTGCTCATTGGATTAAAAAATTGAGGAGAATTTGAATTTTTTAATTTAAATGCTTCTAAGATCTCCATGTATATGGGGTTCCCAAGATTATTTATATAGTTTTTCAACATTTCAATCGGACTATTCCCGAAACTCGCGACTTTACCCATTTGATGCAATAACTCATTTTTTCGATCGAATCTTCCAGCTAGAGGTTTGTTTAAAATGTTGAGATATAAAACAGTGTTACCGCTGCCTTCATCAATTTCAGAGAGTCTCAGCATTTTAAAATGAAATAAATCTTCTTCAAGACGTTCAAAATGGTAATTGCCTTTTTGTGATTCTATAAATGAAATAAAGTCCAAAAGGACGCGCGTTTGTATTCTTGAATGTTCAACTAGCTTGGGAGGAAGGAGAATGGCGGGTGCATGGTAGGAAATGTCGTGAACCATAGAGGCATGCTTTTCGGCGAGAGGGAGGGCTCCTTCATCGGCCCATTTTTCAAGATAGGCTTGAGCAGGAACTCTTTCTTGAAAGGATGGATAAAATTTTACAGGAATAAATTCTTTTCTATGATACGTTTTTAGTTTGGAGTTGATGGCCTCAATGGCGCCGCTGAGCTCTACGGCGTTGGGGATCTCCAAAGTGAGATCGTCGACTTGCGTAAATCCAAAAATTTTTGCAGGCAATTCTCCAAATGTATTTATGAACCAGCGCGGATCCCCCTGAACTGCCGCTCTATGAGATTCAGCATTAGACATCCACGGTAAGTGTTCTTTTTCTCTTTTTAGCGTAAAAATGGAGCCGTTGAAATTCCCAGGATTTGGTTTTGCTTGAATGTTTACGGTAAAAAACTGGCTTGTTTTAGCAAGTTTTGCATTAACACTTCTTAGTAAAACCTCACAGCTTAGGGATCGGTAGAGTCCTTCTAAAACAGCAAATGAAGTATTAGAGCAGCCGAGAAATAGACTTGAAAAAGTCACGTATCTTAAGGTCTTTTTCAAAACTAAGAATCTCCTTGCTTCTTATTTTTAAAGTGATTATCCATTGCCTTCTTTTTTTGATCTATGGAAGTTTTTCACATCTTCAGCGAGTTCTTTGGCCATTGCTTTATCAAGTTTTTTTTCTGAGAGTAGATAAAGATCTGAAT
Source organism: Pseudomonadota bacterium (assembly GCA_018001635.1). Lineage (GTDB taxonomy): Bacteria > Bdellovibrionota > UBA2428 > UBA2428 > UBA2428 > JAGNHS01. The sequence continues at coordinate 40,260 of JAGNHS010000027.1, forward strand.
GAGTTTTAAAGAAGTCCTCGCAGAGTTCTAGACTGTAGAAGCTGGCATCAATAAGGGAAATTTGTCCGAGCAAGAGAACGAGTTTGTCGGAATAGCTTTGAGCCATTGGTTTTTTGAGAATTTCAGGATTACAGGTGATTTCAAGCACTTTGAAAAGCTTCTCTGCTTCAAGTGCTGCTCTTTCGCTGCCTCTTTCAAGGTTTTTTAATTTAGGAGCTATAGCCTTTGAGGCTAATTCCATTCTTTGCTCAAAAGATTTTAATACGTCGGGGGATATTTCATCTGATTCGTTGGCCACTTTTCGCTTTTTACTGTTAGCGTGAATAGCTTCTTGAGTTTTTAGATCTTTGGAATCTGCAAAAACATTATTAATGGAAATCAAAATTAATATATTAAAAATATTTCTAATACTAATAC
>JAGNHS010000074.1 GCA_018001635.1 Pseudomonadota bacterium
CTCCGTAATAAAAAAGATAAAAAAATAGGGGTTCTCAATATCGATGCCCATTTTGATTTAAGACCCTACCCCGAAGGACCTCGCTCGGGTTCTGGATTTTTACAGATTGCAGACTACCAAAGACTCCAAGGACAATCCTTTCATTACATGGCCGTTGGGATTCAAGAAGCCAGCAACACCAAAGCTCTTTTTGAAACTGCCCAAAAGCTCGATGCAAAATATATACTTTCTGAAGATTGCCGCCCCTGGAATATTAAAAAGCTCATCACAGAAGTCACTGCGTTTATAGACTCTGTTGATTATGTTTATTGCAGTGTTGATCTCGACGTATTTTCGGCACACCTTGCCCCTGGCGTGAGCGCCACCGCGCTCAACGGTATACACCCGGATTGCATGTTGGAACTTTTCCCTCTGCTAGCACAATCCAAAAAACTTATTAGTTTAGATATCGCCGAACTCAATCCTGATTTTGACGTCGACAACCGAACCGGGAAACTCGCCGCCTACCTGACTTATAAATTGATTAACTTATTAACGAGTTAAGCAACTTATAATTTCAACATGTGGAGTTTGAGGGAACATATCAAGAATTTCTACATTCTCAACTTTCCATTTTAAAGCCGCTAAAGATTTCACATCTCGCGTCCAAGTTTCCGGAGAACATGAGATATAAATAATTTTCTCTAATTTCGGAAGAGCTTCAACCCAAGTCTTAAGTAAAACGAAACCTTCACGAGGAGGATCGAGCAATAACACCCGAACATCAGTCATCAAGCGCTTGACGCGATCCAAAGTGTCCGCTTCAAACAAATCCTTGGCATAAACTTTTGCGGAAGGACAAAGCTCCTTAAGTTTTTCACAGGCCTTGGCATCAGATTCCATCAAATGAAGCTCTGTAGGTTTCTTAGAAAGCAATTCTTGAGTTAAATTTCCAGAACCAGCAAACAATTCCAAAACACTTTGCGAGTGTGGAAATTTTTCAATCATTATATTCAATCGTTGTTTTAAGGTCTCATTTTGAGCTTCATTGACTTGTTCAAAACTAGCCTCTTTTGATTCAATTAAACTTTCAAGATTTGAATTCTCATTAATAAAAATTTCTTCCATAGGAGGATTTCTTTTGGGCTCGGGCAACGAAGCTTTGAGATTATCAAATCTTTCTTGAAGATTTGGACTCAAGACCAAACACTTATCCACCGGAACAAAGGCGTGAGAATCCGCAGACAAAAAGCCTAATTTAGCACCTGCCTTTTTAACGTAGGCCCTACGTCGATAGCCCAATTCATTGGGGGCTTCAAAAATTTTCACATCCGCCTCCCAAAGATTTTCAGTACGAAGCAATTCTTGAAACTTTATTTTCTTCCAATTCACCTGTGAAGAATAATTCATCATCATCCAAGGACATCCGCCACACTGTGTGGCTTCTTCTCCATGATAAACGCAAGGTGCTTTTCGTCTATCGGATGATGATTTTAGAATTCGATTGATTCGAGCCCTCCCAAAAGTAGAATGAAAACTGAGCTCCTCGGCTAAAACTTTTTCACCTGGGATTCCCCCAAAAGCGAAATAAACTTTTCCTTCTTTTGTTTTGAGCACACTTCGCCCATCCCAACTTAAATCATGAACGATGGCTTCAAATAGCATGCAGGACTTATAAGAGTCTCAAGCCTCGCTGACAAGTTGATTCAATTAAGCGGCGAGTTTCTTATTCTCAAAGCTTAAATCACGAGCAGGGGTTGTTAACCTAGCTAGCATCGTCTTAAGGGCACGCTTTTGAGCTTGCGAAAGACGCTTAAACTTTAAACCTAAAAAAGTTCCATGAACACGCATCACTTCACAAGGAATCTCTGTTCTCTCATCGATACTTATTGAAAAAGTTTCCCCTATTAAAGGCAATTTCATTTTTCTTTGAGTATCAATCAAAATACCAGAAATAGAGAGGTTACAAATAGGTAAGAAAGTTTGCGTGCGAAGAACTTTAATATAATGCCCACTTCCATCAAAACGTGGAGCTTGCTCCCACCATCTCAAACGTTTATTGAGGTAAGGATTTCTAAATTGCGTGAACAATAAATAAGCGGGTAAACAAACCGCAAAAAGCACCAAGCGCTTTTCAAAAATCAAATTGTACGTAAAGAGTGAAGCAAAAGAAGCTGCCGCAAAATAAAGTGAAAATCGACTGACAGCTAAAAGTCCGATGGCGGAGGCCCAAGTGACCCCCAGTAAGAACCAAGTGCCAAAACTAAATCCTCTAGCATAAGCCAAAAGCACACTGGGGGTGTACCAATCCGCAACATTCATCTGATAGAGAGTGACGATGTAATTAATAAAGGGATTGATTATCAAAAATGCGCTCAATAAATATATGAGCGTAGGTTTTTTCGAAAATCCTATGACTGTAGAGGTTTCTCGCATACGTGTATTTCCTCAATACTTATTCTGCTATGGAAATCGGCACTTTGGCAGATAAATCTTAAAGAAGATTTGGTTAAGAAAGTGTTTATAAAAATCTGAGGCAACTTCGCCCGCACTACTTGAGGTGCAGACGCCCCACAAAAACTCTTAAGTATTCAAAATCACACGTGGCACGGACCGTGTATTTATATGTGTGTAACGCCAACAACTCTCAAAAAAGCTGAGCAGAACGTTAGCTGTGTTGTCCTCTTAAGAGAGAAAAGGAGACGCTTTATGAACTTAGCCAGAAAAGTCCAAGAACTCGAAGCTGAAATCACCAAGCTCCGCGGACAAGCTGAGCACGACGATCTCACTGGCTGTTTACGCCGAGAAGCCCTAGCTAGAATTTTAGATAGCAGAAGACGCTTTGGCTTACTCCCTCACAATATGACCCTAGTCATTGTCGATATTGACCACTTCAAAAAGATCAACGACTCCCACGGTCACCTCATCGGCGATGATGTTTTAAAAAAGGTTGCCACCCACCTGCTTCACCAAGCTCCCAACGGCAGCCTGATTTGTCGGATGGGGGGCGAAGAATTCGCCCTCCTCATTCCTCGCTCTCTAACAGAAAGCTTTCAATGGATTGAAAATACTCGAAGAGCACTTGCTGAAACGGCTCTAAGAGTAGGACCCAACAAAGATATTAAAGTCACTTTCAGCGCTGGCCTTGCTGAATGGAAAAGCGATGATGATTTAAAAGTGGCCACAAAAGAGGCCGACACCGCTCTCTACGCTTCTAAGAAAAACGGCCGTAATCAGTCGACACGCGCTTGGCAGTATTTCAATTAATTTCATACAACTCCCCAACCCCTCCCCAACTGCCAAGCGTTTCGTCAAAGACCGAAGTTCAAGAAAGACTTCGGTCGAGCAGGAAGCTCACAAAGCCAAGGATGGCTTTCTTTTTATGATTTATTGGACTCTGCGAGGAGCTCCAGAATTAGTTCGACGAGAAAAACATACGTCGTTAAATGTATCGATAACAGTTCTAACTATTTCTTTTTGAGCCTCGGGGCTATAGGACGCGTTGTTTACACAAAATCCCTTGGCTGTATTCACCAAAGTGCTACAGGCTGAATTCTTCTTTGATACATCTAAAACATCTAATAAACTTTGTTGGCATTCTGGCGTGATTGAAATATCCACAGTTCCCTTTAATTGGCTTGCAACTTTTGCCACAGGCACCTGACTGAGCATACCAGAAGCGACTAAATCCTCTGGTCTATCCATAGCTTTGATGGCCTTAAAATCAACTTGAACTAATCCAAAAGGAACTCGCACTTCTTTACCACTCGCATCTTTTAAAGTAACGCTATCTTCTCCTTGATCGTTGGCACCGTTCGAAGTTCCAATTGCAGTTCTATTTTGTCCATTTGATGTAGTTCCCCCTTGATTGGGGATTATGGCTTCAGAAGAAGGAGGTGTTCCAATTCGAATTACATTTGGAGATACAACGCTTCTAGTATTTGTCTGAACTGGACGACAATTGAGAGCATGACCACAATTCTGAGAAAAACTAAACTCTGAATAGATGATCGCTATCATCATTAAACCCGTTTTCAAAAATAATTTTTGATAAGTTGAATATTTAAACATTGTTAAATTATCGGTAAAAATAAGCTCGTGCTCAAGTTAATCTTAAAACAATAGACTGTTAAAAATTGGTTAAATAATTAAACATTCAATCTTATTCACTCAAACTTAACACTCAGATCTTTTAAAAAAGTTAAAATTATACCGATGGGTTTAGTGGTGCGTATGATTAAAGTTCAATCTATAGTCTTAGCTCTGAACTTAGCGCTTCTGAGCATTCTATTAACTTCATGCACTGCTGCCATTAACAATTTCGAACAATACCAACAAAGAAACGCCCACAAAGATTCTGGGCCTCCGAAAACTGAACCCGTATATTCAATAACACTCACAAAAAGCGATGCTGCGAACAGCACTAATTCACCTGCGTTTTATAGCTATTCTTTTCCTATACCTCGAACTGGACACTCTGTAACTTTATTAAATGACGGGCGAGTTTTAGTAGTTGGTGGATACGATGACGACTTTAATGACGCTCTGGCTAGATGTGAAATGTTTAATCCAAAAACTGGACTTTGGAAAAGCGTAGGGTCATTGAACACAAAACGATATAGCCATACGGCGACACTTCTTGAAAACGGGAATGTTTTAGTGGCTGGCGGATTCGATGGAACAAATGATCTGAATAGCGCTGAATTATTCAATCCCAGCACAGAAACATGGTCGACTGCCAATACATTTAATGTTGCAAGAGTAAATCATAGCGCAACACTTCTTGATGATGGCAACGTTCTAATTGTGGGTGGCACAAGCGGATCAATCCCCATAGACACTGTAAGAATTTACAATTCTACAACAAACACCTGGTCAAATGCTTCTAATAATTTAACAACTGCTCGCTACGCGCATAGTTCCACTAAATTGAATAATGGAAAAGTTCTTGTAGTAGCTGGCTATGGGGGCGCTTCTCCAGATTATTTAACTTCGGCCGAACTCTATGATCCAGATTCGCAAACTTGGAGTGCTGTCTCAGACATTACTGGAGCCAGAAGCAATCACACTGCAACTCTACTCCAAAACGGACACGTTCTCATTGCAGGTGGAGTGACAACAGCCGATGCAAGTTTAAACACAACCCTTACTTATGATCCCTCAGCTTCAGCGCCCAACGAATGGACAGTACAAGGAAATTTAAACGCCCTTAGAAAGGGACACACTGCAACTCTATTATCTAACGGAAAAGTTTTAGTTGCTGGCGGAATAAATTCAAGTGGGCCCACATACTTAAACACTTCAGAAATTTACGACAATGGAACATGGACTGCAACTACATCAAATTTATATTTCAGTAGAGCACAACATGGCTCCACCCTACTTAGCGATGGAAGAGTCTTAGTTGTAGCTGGATTTGATTCTACTGCTTCTTATTTAAACTCAGTTGAATTCTATAATCCCACCGATGACGAATGGTCACTTGGAGGAGGAACTCTAAAATCATCAAGAATCAACCAGCAATCTTCACTCTTAAATAATGGCAAAATAATAATTACTGGTGGTTCAATAAATTCTACTGTGACTAACAAATTTGAAATTTATGACCCTAGCGCTGGCACAAGTGTTACAGACGATAGCAACACGATGAAGGTTGCGCGGACTTTACACACCATTACAAAATTACTGAACGGAAAAGTCTTAATCACTGGGGGATTTAATACTGCATATTTAAAAAGTAGTGAAATTTATGACCCCGACAACAACAATTGGAATTACGCCGCCATTAACAATGGCAATATGAGCGTAGAACACGGGAATCATACTGCAACACTACTCAGCGATGGTAAAGTTTTAATAACTGGGGGAGCTGGCGTTGGAATTGTTGCACGAAACACTGTAGAGCTTTACGATCCTAGCGGCGACAACAATAACAATACAGGTTCTTGGACAACTAAAACATCAATGTCCACTGCACGTTTCGCCCATACTGCAACGCTTTTAGATGATGGCACTGTTTTAGTAACTGGTGGACGCGACAACTCCAGCACCTATTTGAATTCCGCTGAAATATACAATTCAACAAACAACACTTGGACTAGCGCGGGTTCATTTACTGGCGCAAGAAACTATCACACGGCTACAAAACTAAGCGATGGAAGAGTCTTAGTTGTCGGTGGTGTTAACGGTGCCGCTCTCAATACAACTGCAATTTATACTCCAGGAAGTGGCTGGTCTGCAGGTCCAAATTTAAATTTAGCGCGAACTTATCATTCCGCAAATTTATTATCGAATGGCCGAGTACTCGTTGTTGGAGGATATGGAGCCTCATCCTATTTAAGTTCTGGGGAAATATACAATCCTACAACAAATGCCTGGACTTTATTAAGTAGTAACTTATTAGAAGGTCGTGGCTATCATAACGGCATTTCATTAAGCGACGGAAGAGTTTTACTAATCAATGGCTGGAATCTACATGCAATTAACAACGTCGATGTATTTTCAATCTTTACGCCAATCACCCTTGCAATATCCGGAGGAACGGCCCCCTACACCACTGAAATTAACGGGTCAGCAGCTGCGTTCACACTCCCTTCTTCTAGCAATAAAATCATTCTCTACCCTTCAACATCTGGAACAACAGGCGTTTACGTTGAAGACTCCAACACCGATCGCTCCAACGAAGTGACCTTTACAGTCAGTCCATGATCGGCATCATGTATTGGAATTAATAAGAAGATTTAAATTTCTATAAGTTCTCACTTAATTCTTGCCACTATCTTTTGTCTGCGTTTAGTTAGTGACCATGAATACCTACCTATTCAATAAATTCAAAAGGCCGAGCCTTTTTTTCATAATCATATTTTTTACACTTCAATTGTTTTCCGCAGAACATCATCACCTTTGTTCACTTGGTCTTCTAGGCCGCAGGCAATTTCTCAGCAGAAATTTCAAACTGGAATCTCCTCTTATAAAAGTTGCGTTTTTCGATGCCGACGACACCATCCGCAAAACTAAAAGTGGAAAACCCGCCCCCGATGGGCCCGAAGACGTGGCACTACTCCCCGGTATTGCAAAAAAAATTAAAAAACTTAACGAAGCAGGCTATCTCGTTGTCTTAGTTTCCAACCAAGCCGGTGTTCAATACGGGAAATCCATTGAAAACATTGATCTCGCTTTTTTAGAAACCATTCGCTTACTCCGCCTCGAGGGCGCAGAAGTGAACTATTATGACTTCGCAGAAAGAAATGATGTATACCGTAAACCCAAAACAGGGATGTACGACACCCTTCGAGCCATTCTCAAAGCTGAACTCGGCTCTAAAGTTGAAATCGACAAACGCAAATCATTCATGGTGGGCGATGCCGCTGGACAATTAGAAGGCCCCAAGAAAAAGCGTTTTGATTCCGACATAAAATTTGCCCAAAACTTAGGGATCGCCTTTTTTGAAGCCAAAAAATTTCGAGAATCCCCTGAACTCTTTCCCGAACCCGAAAGCAAAGTTATTAAAATTGTTCGCGACGAAGACAAGAAAAAGACCACTGAACCAACGCCCAAAGTGGATGAAAGCCTTCCTAAGAATCAACCTCTCAGTACGGAAACAAAAAACGTTACACTGGCCACAGAAGAAGAAATCCAAGCTCTTTTTGATGCTCAATTACCCAACAGAATTAAAATGAAATCTTGGGAGTTTAAAGAAGAAGCTTTCCGTGAAGAATTAGGCAATATTTTAAAAAATCCTCCTAGTGGTTACCAATGGATTCCCCTTTCGTTTTTCTCAGGAGGTTCACGCCACCCCATTTTGGATTTAGAAGATCTCGCAAAAAGAGAATTTTTAGTATTTAGTCACTCTTCCAACCCTCAAGGCAATTTAGACAATCTCATAGAAAACGAAACACCTAAAACCAATAGAGGATTTTTAGATTCAATTGTCTTAGGAAAACCCAGCCAATTAACTATGAGCGATAACTCACTCACTTATTTTGGAGTTTTCAATCACCCCTCCAATGGACCCATTAAATTCCGCATACAAGACAATGCCTCCACTGATTTCACTGATTCCTCATGGGTGCTCATGCCCGCACAGTCCGAGGAATACTGGCGTCGATTAGCTTTTGAAAGAATAAATCTTAAATTGTTTTTAGGTCCAGATCTCTTAACTGAAACAAACATTAAAGCCCTCGCTAAAATTTTTCATCTCTACGCCGAGCTCCCAGCCACTTATGGCCCAACAGCGATTGCCGGCACTCTTAGAGGTCGCAAGGTTAATAAAATTCTCAGCAAAAGACCTGAGTACGCTGAGTTCAATGACGTTCCTTACAACACACTTTTTGCAATGGCCGAACTTATGGAAAAATTCATAAAAGCTACAACTTCAGCCAAAACAAAAGATGCTGATTGGCAGCACTGGATACAAGCACGCGACAAGGCCAGCACACAAGGAGCTTGCTACATTTACGAGACGCTAGCCTTGGAACTTTTAAATGATCTGAAATAACCTTTAGCTTTGCTGAGTTTCGCAATGTGTTTTGGAGTGGAATCTTTTTAAGTTTTTAAATAGCTTTTATTTATGCCAGAAAATCACATAGACAATCATAATCGCGATTCCAATTACTGAAAGATAAAATCGAATCCAACGAATATCCCAATCATGCCACTTCATTTTTTCTATATTGCATTAAAATTCAAGTAGCTGTCAAAATTAACTCATCTAGTTAGATTCTCTAAGTGAAATAATTTCAAGAAAAAAAATTTGGTGTTAGATTGTGCATCTATGAAAGCATTATTTTTTATCGTATCAAGTCTCGCCCTTTGCTTAACATTTTCTGCATGCGCAACCGGTGCCCCAAAAAACCCTCCCTCAACGGTAGAAAAAGTTAACTTAGATAAATACATAGGCACTTGGTATGAGCAAGCTAGAATCCCTAATAGCTTTCAAGACAACAGCACAAGAAGCGGATTCGGGCCCTGCACACTCACCCAAGCCGAATACTCCGAAAGAGACGACGGAAAAATCGACGTAAAAAACACATGCACACGTCACAACCAAGCAGGCGATAGCCAAACTGAAATCGCAACAGCCATTGCTAGAGTTGTTAAAAACTCCAACAATGCCAAACTCAAAGTAAATTTCACTGGAATCGCACTGCTACGATGGGCCCACATTGGAGACGGCGATTACTGGATTCTAGCTCTTGGTCCAGAAAACAACGATGGGCTCTATTCTTGGGTATTAGTAGGCGCTCCGAAACGTGATTACGGTTGGATTTTAAGCCGCAATCAAAAACTTTCTCAAAAAACAATCGACGCAGTTTTAGAAATTGCGGCTCAAAAAGGCTACGACAAAACTCTATTCAAAGACTTGAGATAATTTAGCATTTGTCCATATGTGCCTGCCCATTGGACCGAGGACTATGTTTAAACACCAGCTATAATTAAGCTGATTTGTGTTGCTTATAATTTCAATCTCGTTTTAATCGGCACTCATGTTCCGTTCATTTTTCATATCACTTATTTTTCTACGCGCCTTTACGCTGCAGGGATGTGAAGACAGTCTTTTAAACAATCAATATGTCGTTATTGGTTCGGGTGGATTTTTGGGTTCAGAATTAGCCAAAGGATTTTCAAAAATTGGCCATAGTGTGGGCCTAAGTCGAAGTCCCTCGCCTTGGACACAAAGAGTTGGGCTCATCGAAAACTACTCTTTGGAGGATTGGAACTCAAAAATCACGAAGCACAAAGAACCCGTTGTGATTTTTGCCGCTGGACGACCGAGTGTGGCTGAAGCCACTCGAGATCCCGAGGGTGATTATACGGCTTTGATCACACCATTAAAAAGAGTTTTGGAATTTATGAACGAGGGCACTTTAGTCTTTATTTCCTCAGCTGCAGTTTTAGAGCCCACAACAAATTACGCTCGACATAGAATAATGGCCGAGGAACTCATTAAGGAGCATGCAAAACAGCATAGTCGATTTAAATATCATATTTTAAGACCCACCAATGTTTTTGGAGAGCATCAACGCAAGCAAATCATTTACGATTTAAGCCTTCGATTATTGCACGATCACTTAGAGCAAAAAGAAACTCTTCTTTGGGGTACAGGTGAGGAATTCCGTGATTTTATTCACGTTGATTACATCGTAGACTTTTGCGTAAAACTAGTTTTGCAAAAGATTCCAAGTAACACTTGGAATTTATCGTCGGGAAAGCCTATTAAAATGTTAGAGTTGATAAATTCGATTCAAAGTTTTTTTTCGCTTCCTAAAAATTATCGATTTAACGAGAATCCTCAGAGCTCAGAAAGCCTCAAAAAATATCGAGAATCTGAGGAGATACTATCGCCAGCTGCCTACACTTTCGAAAGCAGAATCAAAAATGTCCTTG
>JAGNHS010000075.1 GCA_018001635.1 Pseudomonadota bacterium
GCTCAATATAGGCAAATTACAGAGGGCTGGGTGACTGGATTAAGACTTCAAAGCGATTTATGATTGCATAGGGATAGAGTCTAAGTGGGAATTCTGGGAGGGGCTTAGTGTGAAAAAATATCATCTGACTATTAAAAGTTTTATACCTGCGCGCATTGATGAAGTTTGGGATATGGCGGCTAGTCCAAAGCAATTAGTGGCTTTAACGCCCAAGTTGTATGGCTTGTTTCTCAAAGAAAATTCTAAAGTTTATGAAGGTGGAACTATTCATATGGGTTTGGGAATCGAAGGATTCTTATATCAATATGATTGGATTGCGCGTATCGAAAAAGTTCGCGACCACGGTTCAAGTCGTTGCTTTGTGGATGTGCAAGAAAGTGGCCCCTTTAGTTATTGGCGCCATGAGCATATTTTTGAAGAGCGCGGAGGAGGGGTGATGGTGGAAGATAAAATCACTTACTCATTGCCCATGGGATTTATAAAATCCGCTCACCCCGTGCTCAATCTTTGGGTGAAACCCTCATTGACGTTTTTGTTTAGAGAACGTCAGCGAAGAATGCGTAAGATTCTCGACAGGCGAAAGCTTGGATGGAAAGAATCATATTCAAATGTCTGAACTCGTTAACGACACCCTTAGTTTTAGCGCCTACAAAACTCAGCACGGATGTTTTTTGCATCACTTTAATAGTGCCATTGAAGAATACGAGCGTCGTAAGCCTTTGTACTCCAAGGTGTCGGGCGGAGAGTCCGATGCTCTTTTTAGAAAGATATTGTTTAAACAAAAAACCGCTAAGCCCCTAGCTCTTGTTTTAGATTTGATTGCGCGCAAATATCAAAAGGCCGGAATTCCATTATTGGATTTAGATTTTGTGGATATGAAAAGCGCGCCCAATTTTATTGAGCAAGCTCCAAAGCCTTGGCCCAAAGTGGCCAATTTTTATGAACCCAAATTGCGTGTTTTAAAAGTGCAAATGAATTTGGCGTTAGAAAATGGAAATTTTAAAGAGTTCTCAGAAATTTGTGAGAACGAACTCAAAGCACTTTCGAAAGAGCCAAATCTCAATGCTTTTTACAGGCACTTTATGGAATCTTTAGCTCGCATGAGTTACCTGGCTCCCATTTATATTTCAAAGGCGCTAAGTTTAGGAATGCCATCGCCAAAATGGATTATAAGTTTGGCTATGAAAATGCATATAGTTTTTTTAAAAGATGCTATGACTATTGATCGCCAAGCCCTCCCCATGCAGTTGCGCGGAATTCCCATCCTCATTCGCGACGTGCCCGCGATTCCCACCCGCCCGCTTTGAAGAAACTACTGTGCGACGTTAAGAGTGGGGGCACTATTTTTTACTCATGATATGCAACGTGTTGAATCTACAGCATCTTAATAATTTGCTGTCTAAAAGTTCGGCATAATCTCTACACAAGTTTCATGAAATCTTCATTTGTGGCTCTGTAAAGAGCCCGATAATGAATTGTATGGGCATGTTTGGTGGGATTAAAAAAATATTTTTAAAAGTAAAATCTACGCTTAGTTTTGTTACTTTAGTTCTCATTATTGTTTTACAGATACATGAAGTCAGGGCCCAGGCTTGGGGCTTAAATTATGGTGGGAGTCCAACAACCTCGGGATCAAGTAACCCATTAACTCCAACCAATAATAGCCCGGTAGGTTTTGCTCAACCTACATCAACTCCCACAAGTCAAAATATAACATATGCTGATGATTTTGATCCTGCCGCTGGATCGACTGAAATTCCTGCCTCTGCACCTTCAACTACCCCAACAAATGTAACATATGCTGATGATTTTGATCCTGCTGCAGGTTCGACTGAAATCCCTTCTTCTGCGGCAAGTAATGCAACCACTCCAGCTGCTTCTGAAACTTCTACAACTACTCCTACTGAAACTGCTGGGGCGACTCCTACAGAGACAGCAGGAGCAGGAGTTGATGCGCCGGAGGCTGCAAAAGAAGAAGTTAACTCGACTGGTTCGAGCTGTTTTAGTACTGCGTGTACTTGGCTTGCACAACAAGTTAACAGAGCAATTGATTATACTAGGAATTCACTTGGTTTAAGTAGAGGTGGTACTGCACAAGCGGCGGCTGGTGTGAAAGCGGGAAGTGGTGGGACAGATGCTACTCAGGTGACTAACGGTGCTGTTGCAGGCCAGGCTGGAGCAAGCGCAAGTGAAGCTGCAGCTGCAAAAGCTGCTCAAGAAATTGAAAAAGCTAAAACAGAAGCTAAAAATAAAGCAACTGCTGAAAATAATGCTAAATATGCTTCACAACCTCAGCTTGCTGCACAAGCTAATCAAAGAGATATTGCTGCAATAGATAAAATGGCTAGTACAGGACAGAATCAAGTTAGAGCTTCAGCAAATACTGCGGGTAGTGTAAAAAGAGGCTTAAGCACAGTTCAAGGCCTCGGACTTGCAGTAGTTGCTGGTGGAGTTGTTGCCGCGGGTATGGGGGCATTTAGTGGAGGCGATGACAGCAGCTCCAGCGGCTCCAGCGGTAGTAGTGGTTCATCGTCAAGTACTTGTAGTCATGGTGAGGGCACTAAAGATAACTGTACTTCCTGCGATGATGGCTATGAATTATCAGATAAGAAATGTGTGAAGGTTGAAGCAGAATAGCCCTAAGTTTTTTAATGTCTTCTGAGTGAGGATGGATTTTTAACACTTCTTCTGAATTGAGAGGTGTCTACTTCGTGATTTACAATAGTGTTTGTAATCAAAGAGTGAAGAGTGATTCTGCGAGCGGCTTCAATGTTGTCTAGAAAGCTTTTATCTGCTGAAGTCATAAGCGCGGTGATACGAGAAATTCTACAAGTTTCAGAGATATTAAAATTGCCCCATAATCCTTCCGATGGGTCTAAGTTATTCTTCGAAGCGCTTTCAATATAATTGATTTTAGAATCACTTTGATTAATTTCATAAGCAATTGCGGAATGTATAGAAAAACCTGAACTAGCTTCCTTACATACGCCTGTTTTGTTGTCTTTAGTGGTGCAGCCGGCACTTTTTATGAAACTCATAGACACAGGGATTTGAGCGCATAAATAATGCTTAATCATGGCATCTTGCTCGGGACATTGTCGGGCCGATGGGTTGTTAAGTTCAATGCTTGTGTGCCAATCGTGTACTCTGTAATACAAACTTTTACCACCGAGTGGACTCACATATTTTGGCATGGGTTGGGCAAAACTATAAATGCTTTGTTGTATTTTACTGCGGGCTTGGGTGGGATTGTTGTCGAGTGCAACTTTTTGCAATTCACTTGTGATTTGTGCAAGTCTATTAGGGTTGCATTGATTATCATCGGGAAGAATTGGGTTTATCAAAATCCACTCTAATAATTTATCGTCTCGGCCTTCGGGTAAAAGTGTGCCTTGTCGAATGGTATTTAAATAATTATTCCAATCTTCTTCAGGCATAGTGGGAATCTTACTGGCCAAAAAGAAAAGTGCCGCGCATTCGCGTGAGAGTCTTGGTGCGTTTTGGATGCCTTCTCTTTTAAGAGCTCTTTGAAAAATACCAACAGCTCCATAGGAATAACAGGCGTTTGTTAGTTGATTGCGATTCACTAGGGTGCATTCCATGCCTGGGGCGCTCACATTGGCCTTGCCTTCCATGCAGGCGTTGTATTTGGCGAGGCGATCGCTATAGTCGCTAATAGCCATGGCAGAACTGCTTTGCATTAGGCTTGAAACTAGTGCGATTAAACTAAGCTTAGAGCGCATTATCATATTTTTCCATGAAAGTGGGCCAAGCGCAAAATCTTAACCGAATCTTAATATGGGCTTGGTGTTAATAGCGTTAAAATAAGGCTTAGACTATGAGATGGGTGTTTAAGCTATTGTCTAGCTTTTTTGTTTTTTGTCTTTTTCAGTTTTCAACACCCGTTTTTGCTATTCATATTTTGCCCGCCGTTTGCGATCCCATTCTTGAAAAAATTGCAAAAGTTTTTGGGCGTTCTGATTCGCGTGGGCAAACGTGGGATGCGCTTATCGGAAAAGATCGCGCTGATGTGGCTCGTGAATTCGATAAATTACTTCCAAATTTGGATATTCGAAAAGTGCAAAGTTATCGAGACGCTTATTCGAAGATAAAATTAAAAACTGTCGATAAAAAAACTTTCGATTGGATGATTGCGGATTTAAAACGCTTTGAAGCAGATTTTGATTCTGTCATTGCTAAAGTAGAGCAGCAGTACAACGAAAACATACAAATGAATAGATACACATTTCAAACGCCTTATGAGGGTTCTTTTGCGTGGATATTAGCCAATAAAGAAGCCGCTAAAGCTAGGCTTCATGCTTCGCTGTTGGAGATTGAAAAATTAAGAATAAATCCCAGTGCAAATTATGCAGACTTTATGGGGGCAACACGACGCTTTGCCAACCCCTTTCATGAAATTGCTTCGGTAGAAGATATTAATTCTGAAAAAAGATTTTGGAATTCAATTGCTCAAAATGAAGGAAGTGTTTTTAGGTCTGTCCCACAGTCTGATGTGAAATTGAGGAAATTGTCTTATGGATGGGGTTCGGGTGTTGCAGACATTGGGCTTATAAGTCATGGAGAATTTCCAAGGGCCGATGGGAGAATTTTCACGGACCCCTTTGAATTTGCAGTGCACGATATGGCGCATAATGGATCGGGGCAAACTAAGTTTTCATTATGGGGTGGAGTCGATAAGTTTGTGCGCTCTAAAGAATTGGCAAGAAATTTTCATAGTTATTTTGCAGATTTTATGATGAAGTTACCCAAAGAAGAGCAAAAGAATGCATTAACCTATGATGCAATTTATAATTATTTAACTCATGAAAATGCACATCAATTGTTGTCGTGGTCTTCAATGTTAAATTCTCCATATAATCATTATGAGGGACATGTTTTTGATACTAGTTCTCCATTGTACAAAGAAGCGAGCCAACACACGCGAAGTATGATTATTGGGGAGTTAAAAGAAAGAGCTCTTAATGATGCCTCAAGTGGCGAGAATGCAGATTTTCATTGGATTATTAGAAGAGATAGTATGGGAAATATAATAACTTCGGAGGGGGATTTAGTGCATGCCACCGATTATTTTATGTCGCATTTTTATCAAGAGGTTATGAAGCTTGATGGATTTTAATGATTGTGCGCGAAGAAACGGGCTTGCTAAGTTGCAGCTTTCTTTAGGTTTAGTTGTCTGAATTAAGCGGCGTCGGAATTAATTTTAGCTATTTTTGGAAGACTTAAAACAAAACAAGTATTGGGAGAATTGTTGTCTAAATAAAATTGACCACCATGATTTTCGAGAATTTTACGCGAAATATTGAGTCCTAAGCCAGTGCCTTTACCCACGGGTTTGGTGGTGAAAAAGGGTTGCATGAGTTTTTCTTGCACTTCGAGAGGTATGCCATTACCACTGTCAGTAATTCGAATTTGTGTTTCTGTGGGTGTGTCTAATACGGAGAGTTCTACCCATTTTTCGGGGAGTTCCTCTACAGCATCTACAGCATTGGCGAGCAAATTTATTAATACTTGACCGATTTGCACAGGCCTACAAAATATTTCAAGATTTTGATTGTAATCACTAACTCGAATTTCAACCATGCTATTTCTAAATTTTGAACGGCTCATTTCAATAGTTTCGTCGATTAAGTTTTTGACTAAGGTTTTTTCGGCTTGGTCGGCACTACCATCTCTAGACATGTTTCTAAGACCTTTAATAATTTTAGTGATTCGAATCAGTGTAGAGTCTATAGAATCCAAATCCTTTATCGCAGCAGAAAAATCATGCTCTTTAAAATTTGCGAGAGTTTTTCGGATTCGATTCGATTTTCCTGAAATGATGGCGAGTGGATTGTTAATTTCGTGAGCGAAGTTACCGGCCATTTGCCCTAGAGAGGCGAGTTTTGAAGAATTTAGCGAAGAGGCTCTTGCTGATTCAAGCTCTCTTTCTGCTGTTTTTTTATCATGGCTATCAATACCAATAACCACAATTTCTTCCTTGTTAAACGAACCATAACGCTTGAGGGCCAAAAGCATCCAGCGTTCTCCCATAGGAGTTTTTAAAAGCACTTCATGAGTTTCTACACTTTTGTCTGATTGTGTGAAATTATTAATGATGTCTTTGAATATTTTATCGTTTTGAAAACTTCCCACATCCATTCCAACAAAATCTTCTGCCTTTTTCCCGAAGAGTTCAGCCAATTGGGGGTTAACGCCAATATATTTTCCATCTAAATCAATCCAAGAAATATAACCAGGAATGGCAGCTAATAAGGCGCTGAGTTTGTTTTTTTCAACTATGTTTTTATTTCTTAAGTGAAGAGATTTAAGTGCAGTAGAGCAGTTTTTTTCACATTGAATCAGTAGAAAAGCTAAAAACAATGTTGTCATGGCTGCTACACCGTAGGCCGTTGAGTTTTTCGAAACGATTTCCGCGATAATAGCAGGTGCAATTGAGAGTATGGTGAATAGTTTTAAAACGGTGGGTTCGTAGAAAAGGCTACTATTGGCTCCTGCGGCAACACCGGCAATTGGAATGAGTAATATTATAGAATCTAATGTGATTCCATAGTTTGTAATTCCGAAATATCCAATCAGTCCCCAGCAAAGACCTGTTACGATAACAAAAGATCGTAATATATTAGATGTAATTTTTTGATGAGTGGGTTTTAAAAATCTAACTGATTGAGCTGTAAGGATTCGAAGCGCAGCTAAGCCAATAATGGCCATTGAATAAAAATTAATATTAAAATCTTCAGTTACAATTGGGGTGATTTTCCAAAGTATAGCTATTAGGATGATATGAGCCGTTGCAGATTGTGTAGATTTTGAGAACAAGGAATTCTGCACTTCTTCGGAAACATCTAAAATCTTTTCTTGATTCAAGCGGCCTCCTTTTTTTCGTTAGAAGTGGCTTTTATTGGCAATTCAATAATGAATCGTGTGTTGGGGCACTTTTCGTCGATTTCGAATTTGCCTCCATGAGTATCAATGATTCCTTTGGATATGCTCAAGCCCAAACCTGTGCCTTTTCCAACGGGCTTAGTTGTGAAGAAAGGTTGCATAAGTTTGGCGCGGATCGCCTCGGGAATGCCTGGCCCACTGTCTGTTATTTGAATAGTAATTTTGTCGGATTGAGAAGTAACAGCAATTTCTACCCATTTATCTTCTTTATCAGCGAGTGCATCGTAGGCATTGCTGAGTAGGTTTAAAATAACTTGACCAATTTGGACAGATCTACAATTAATGCTGAGTTCGGGGTCGAATTCTTTTACGCGAATGTCAATTGAATGATTATTGAAGCGAGCTTTGCACATTTCAAGAGTGTCATCGATTAAGTTTTTTATTTTTATATTTTCGAAATTATCTTGGCTTCCATCTCTTGAGAAAGTTCGAAGTCCTCTTATGATTTTTGAAATTCTTTCGATGGTTGCATCTATGGAATTAAGTTCTTTGAATTCGTTTTCAATACCCTCTAAGTTTCGGGCTGCTAAGAGTTTTCTAAGTTTTCGTGCTTTCCCGGATATAATGGCCAGTGGATTGTTGATTTCATGGGCAACACCGCCCGCCATTTCACCTAGAGAGGCTAGGCGTGATGATTCAGATAGTTGGTTGGAGCGTTCTATAACTTGTGATTCGAGATTGTTATTGAGCGCGAATAAATTTTGATTGGATTTTTCGAGATCTTCAAAAAGTTTATTGAGTGTTTTTCGAGCGGACTCGAGAGACACACCTAGCGAATTAATTTCATCGCCCTCTTTCCACTCAAAAGATTCGCTGAGCTCTTTGTTTTCAAGTTTATTGAATTGTTTTTTAAGGGTGAATATTTTTCTAATTACAGTCCATCTCATGAGAGCTGAGGTGAGAAGAATGATTAAAAAGATGGCTAGGGTGTTTCCTAGAATGAGGTATCGCAATACGCTCATTTTTTTACTGGAGAGTTCTGCATTGGTGTAAATAATCTCAGCATTACCTATTGTTCTTCCATCGTGAATGATATTAATGCTTGCGCTCTTGTAATCTTCTTGCTTTTCTAAATCTTTATTCCAATTTTTGTCCGCTGATTCTGCAAAAAGTTTTTTTTGGTTATCCCACACTGTCACTTTTTTGATGGCTGATGTGTTTGTTGTAGCACTCAATAAATTTTTAACGTCTTCAGGTGAAAAGTTCCAAAGGGGAAGATCCAATCCTTGTGCCAGCGTTGCTTTTGTTTTTTCTAAATTGTTTTCAAAACTTTGATCAATATTTTTGGCCTGTTCCTTGTAATCTAAAAGAGTTTTAGGAATTAGGGGTAGGGAAATACCTACCAATTCCGCCAAAATTACAGTAGTGCTAAGGCTCCTCTTTAGGACTAGTTTCACAAGTGATATTATCGGTACTTCGAGGAGGCTTCATGAGAATGAATATGGTTAAGATTTTGAATAGATGCGGAGCGGCACTATTGTGTTTTTTTGTTTTAAATTTTGCACATTCTGATGAAATTACTTTGGCTGGCGATCCTTGGTGCCCTTTTACATGCGATCCCGCTAGCGATAAGCCCGGCTTAATTGTTGAAGTGGCTAAAGAACTTTTAGAATCTGCAGGACATAAGGTGATTTATAAGGAAGTGGCTTGGGCTCGTGCCGTAAACGATACGAGAGATAATAAAATTAATGCAGTTGCAGGGGCTCTAAAGGCCGATGCCCCAGATTTTATTTTCCCAAGTGTAAGTTGGGCCAATCAAAAATCATGTTTTTTTGTGAAAAAGGGTTCTGCTTGGAAATATAAAGGGGTTGATTCTTTAAAAGATCAAAAAATTGGTGCTGTTCAAGATTATACCTATGGGGAGCCCTTTGATTCTTATGTAAAAAATTCTAAATCTGTCGATTTGGTTTCGGGAACTGGGACTACTTTAAAATTATTTAAAAAGTTGCAGGATAGCCGCGTGGCAATAATTATCGAGGATGAAACAGTAGCTGCCTATACTTTAGTAAATGATAAATCTTTAGCGGGTAGTGAGATAGTGAAAGTGGGATGTTTAAAGGCAACTCCTTTATATGTTACTTTTAGTCCAAAAAATCCAAAATCAAAGGACTACGCCAAGAGCCTCAGCGAATCTTTCAAGAAATTCAAAACCTCTCCCAAAATGAAAGAAATCCTCTCCCGCTACGGGCTCTAATTTTAATTGTGCGCGGGGAACCGGGCCTGGGATGATGAGTTTGGTATGGGATGTGCAAGGGTCTGATTGCTATGCAATCGGAAGAAATATTTCAACCACCCCATTGTCCCAATAAGTATTGTTTAAGGCCTTATCTAAAGGCTAGACGTTTTTGTGAGGGGTCTCCCCCGTATATTGTTAAGGGGCGAGAATTTCGCCTAGATGGTTCTATTCGACAACGCTTTTTGTGTAAGTATTGTCGTAGAAGCTTTTCCGATGCCACCTTTGATCTCAATTTTAGATTTCAAAAGCGAGCCAGGGTTAATCACCGAATTTTCTTTGGGGTTTTACACAACCGCTCGAATAGATCGCTAGCTCGAGAGCTTAAAGTCAGTGAATGTCTTGTACGAATACGTGTGCTCAGACTTTCGCAAATGGCGCTTCTTAGACATCATGAATTTATTTCACAAATCAAAATCAACGAAGACATTGCCTTTGATGGACTAGAAGCCTTTGCTCATTCGCAATACGAGCCCAACAACATCAATCAAGCCATTGGAGCTAATTCCCTGTTTTGTTACCTCTTTAACTTTTCGCCCTTAAACAGAAAAGGCCGCACATCGCCTCGACAGCGAAAGTATTTAGCAAATTTAGAGGACGCCTATGGCCGCTTTGACCCCAGTGCCATCCGTAAGGCTAGTCTAAGCTTATTTAAAGAACTCATCGCGCGAAAAGACTCGCGTCTTAGACGGTTAGTGCTTCGCACCGATGAGCACTTTCAATATCGAAGAGCTATACAAAGGGACTTAAAGCCTGAGGAAAGATTACAACTAGAGCATCTTAGTGTTTCTTCGAAGGCTACGCGTAATTATAAGAACATCTTGTTTCCGGTAAATCATTTAGATCTTTTGATTCGTCGAAAGGTGGCGGCTTTTAGCCGCGAAACAATATGCTTCTCAAAGAAGGCATCGAGGATGTTTCATAAATACGTGCTTTATGTTTGCTACAAGAATTACATGAAGCCACAGTTTGTAAAAAAACATGAAGGTAATCAAAAGGCTCACACCGATAGTCCGGCCATGCATTTAGGACTAACCAGCAAGCTACTTAAGTTTAGTGAGTTCTTTGGGC
>JAGNHS010000028.1 GCA_018001635.1 Pseudomonadota bacterium
AGGCAATATATATGATTTGAATAATTGTTATCTTCGGCTGCTGAGGAAGGGGTCTAGTTTGTCGCGCAAAGCATCGCCCAAAAGATTAAAGGCGAGCATTGTGGTAAAAATGAGAACTCCAGGGAAGATGCTAAGGTGTGGATAAATATTGAGTGCACGCCAACCTTCTTCGGCTAAGACTCCCCAGCTGGGAGTTGGAGGTTGAATGCCAACGCCTAAGAAACTTAAAAAAGCTTCAGCTAAAACGTTTGTGGGAATTTGGTAACTGAGTTCTACGATAATTGGGGCGATGCAATTGGGAAGTATATGAACGAGTAATTTTCTAAAGGGACGCACACCAATGGCACTGGCAGCTTCCACGAAGGGGCGCTGTTTCCAGCTCATCACTTGAGCTCTCATGAGTCTCGCCGTTCCAAGCCAACCCGTAAGAGTGAGTGAAATGTAAATGCCCATGAGGTCGCGACCAAAAATAAGCATGACTAAAATAATAATAACGAGACTGGGGAGTGTGTAGAGAATGTCGACAATGCGCATGAGAATTTTGTCGGTCCAGCCACCCATGTAACCCGAAATAGATCCGTAAATAACACCTATAAGAATTGAGCTCAGCGCTGTGATTAAGGCAATCGACATGCTGATTCGGCAGCCGTAAACAAGGCGGCTAAATAAATCTCGGCCTAAATAATCAGTTCCAAAAAAATGCTGACTTGAGGGAAGTTGAAAAGCCAACTCTAAGTTTTGTTCGTCGAAGGCTTGAGTGGCAATGATATTGGCAAATAAAGCAATCAACAAGAGCAGACCGATAAAAGTGGCTGATATGTAGAATGATTTAGGCCATTTCATGATTGCTTTTTCATCCTTGGATCAATCCATGTGTAAACGATGTCGGTGAGCAAGGTTGCGAAAATTAAAAAAGCTGCAAAAAGTAGAGTCACTCCCATGATGAGAGGATAGTCTCGATTCACAACAGCATTGATAAAATGTGAGCCTAGTCCAGGAATCGAAAAAATATGTTCGACGATAAAAGAGCCCGTTAGAATTGTGGCTGCTAGGGGACCCAGTAAAGTTATGACTGGCAAGCAAGCGTTTCGAAGAATGTGAAGATAGAGAACTCGTTTGGGTGAAAGCCCTTTAGCGCGAGCGGTGCGCACGAAATCCATGGGCCAGACTTCAAGCATGGCTGAACGAGTTTGTCGGGCGATAATGGCCATGGGCCTTAAACCCAAGACAATGCTGGGTAAAATTTTGTTTTCTGGTGCATCCCAAAATGCTCCAGGAAACCATCCGAGCTTTTGTACAAAAATTAAAATGAAAATGGCTCCTACTAAAAAACTTGGCAAAGACACACCGGAAATGGCGGCTATCATTGCGGTCATGTCCCAAAGACTTCCGCGTTTTGCGGCCGCCAAAACTCCTAATGTCACTCCAAAAAACACGGCTAGAACAAGTGAATAAAATCCTAATTCAAAAGAGACAGGTAAGGCCTCAGAAACAATGTCGGTCACAGAGCGACCTACAAATTTTATGGAGGGGCCGAAATCAAAATGAAGAACGATGTCGCGAATGTAAAAAAGGAATTGCTTATACCAAGGCAGATCGAGTTTGAATTTGGCTTCTAAAGCTTTGATGATTTCAGGGGGAAGGGGTTTGTCGGTGTCAAAGGGACCGCCGGGAATGGCTTTCATGAGTAGAAATGTCATGAAAGCGATGACAAGAAGTGTGATAGATGCCGAAAGAATATTTTCAAAAATTCGCTTCATGAGGAGTCCTGAACAGTCCTATTGTTTTGCCTAAGACTTGGCAAGACTTATTCCTAAGGTTTATATCCCCCAAGAGTATTCCAAATTCGAGGATCTAAAATATTGTCTTTAGTGGCAAAAGGAAAAAGTCGATCTTTACTCGAAATGAGCGGAATAGGGAGTCGAGTGATTTCTAAATTCTTTAAATTCGAGGGACTTATAAAATCTAATCGACATTCGATTTCGAGTTTTGGGGAATTTTCAATTTTTTTTCCTTGAATGAGCCATCGACTTAAAAACCAATTTTCTAAATAGCCACAAAGTTCTTTTCCAAGAGGAAAATTTTGTTTGTAAATTAATTTCGGAATCGCATTAAAATTAGAAGAATTTTTATTGATATTTTCCATGGGAATAATGGGACTTCTGTATTTGAGTTTGAGGGGGCTGTCTTGGAGTGAATACCAACGTAAAAAGGAGGTCCATAAGGCCTCGTTGTTAGTGTTTGAATTTTGTAGGTTCAATTGGATGAAATTGGATTCACCACTGGCCAATAACCATTCATTCAATTGAGGAAATTCTAAGTCTGGATTTTCCTTTTCATGAAACTCTAGTGTTGGAAGATGCCATTTGTTTTCTAATTCTAGAGAAGGGTTGGGTAGAGTGGGGGTTTTCCCTTGGTTGTAGAGGGCGTCAAAGGCAGAAAATCTATAACGAATTAATGTAGTTTCGATTTCAAATTGAGAACAAGAATTCATAGGAATTTGAATTTTCTTTTCGTAAAGGCATTCCAGTTTGGGGCTTTTGGATTGGACTTCGATGTCTTTGCAAAGAGTTTTTTGTCGACTCCATTCCACTAAGAGAATTTTTTCATGCTCCGCGCAGGACCAGTGCAGATTCGGCGCCAACAAAAAACTAGGATGCGATATTTCTTCCCAAAAAAAGGACATAAATGGGCTGTCCAATGTTTGTTTGTCGATTTTTAGCTGACGTTTTAATGTCTTTTGGGAATTTTCTGATTTTTGAGTGCAGTTTGAGGCAAGGGTCGCGATAAAGACGAGGCTGGCGATAAAGCGGCCACGTTTTTTGTAGGATAAAACTCGATGCTCCATTCGTCGTCCTTCAAAAAGCCCAACTCTTCTCTGATCAGGCGTTCTTTGAGTTTGGTCGACTTTCGAAGGCGTTGCAAGCTTTCTTCTTTTTCGGCGATAGCCATTTTTTCTTTTAGAATTTTGTCGTTGGTCACTTTGATTTCTTGCTTAATGTAATAATGGTGAACCCAACCTCGGGGACCTAATAAATTTATAGAGACTAAACAGAGCGAGAAAAGTGCATAATGCTTTGGAGCCCAGCTTCCAGGGTCGAGAATTTCGCTAAGAAAACTCACATGAGGCTCCTGAATTGTCTTACAACAACGGTGTTGGCTGTTCCGACCAATCGAGAGGTGGGGATTCCCGCTGTTAAAATCGCGATGTCACTTTTTTTAACTTGGCCAATTCTTTTAAGTTCTTCCATAAGTTCGTCGAAGATGGTGTAGTCTTGTTGTTGCATTTCTCTCCAAGGGACCACAAAAATCCCCCAACTTAAACAGAGTTGTTTTTGAACTTTTTGGTTTTCTACAAATGCAAAAATGGGCATGGAAGGACGATGTTTAGCAAGTAATCTTGCCGATTGTCCGCTTCGAGTGAGGCAAGCTAAGCATTTTGCTTTAAGGTTGGTGGCTAATACTACGGCAGCAGATTCGATGGCAGCAGAAATCGGAACAGCATCTTCAAGTGTGCCTTCAATGAGATCGTTGGGATTGGCTGTTTGGCGCATATAAGTTTCAGCGGCTTCAACAATGTTGGCCATAGTGGAAACAGCCTCGATGGGATATTTTCCGACCGAACTTTCGTTGGAGAGCATGAGAGCATCAGTTCCATCAAATACTGCATTAGAGATATCGCTGGCTTCGGCGCGAGTGGGAGTTGGGTTTTCGACCATGCTTGTTAGCATTTGAGTGGCCGTGATAACGGGACGTGCGTATTGGTGAGACATGTTGATGATTTTCTTTTGCCAAACAGGGACGTTTTCATTTCCTATCTCGACACCGAGATCACCGCGCGCCACCATGATTCCATCGCTGGCCTTGATGATGTCTTCGAGCTCTTGAAGAGCTTCGGCTTTTTCTATTTTGGCAATCACCATGATTCCAGACTTTTTGTCGGCTAAATAAGATTTTAAATAACGAATTTCTCTCGCTGTTCTGACAAAGCTAAGAGCGAAAAAATCGACATCATGCTCGAGTCCAAATTGAATGTCTTCCCAGTCTTTTTCTGTAATTCCTGAGGCGCTTAAACGCGCTCCCTGAAAATTAACTCCTTTGTTGTCAAAAAGCACG
Source organism: Pseudomonadota bacterium (assembly GCA_018001635.1). GTDB lineage: Bacteria > Bdellovibrionota > UBA2428 > UBA2428 > UBA2428 > JAGNHS01. The sequence goes on from JAGNHS010000028.1 coordinate 4,117, forward strand.
TTGCCAGCTTCAACTTCGGCGAGCAGTAAATTTTTTGAAGGAATTTTTTCGATCACTTTTAGACGAATTAAACCATCGTCTAGAAGCATTAATGAATTGGGTATTAAATCTTCAACAAGTCTGGGGTAACTGACTTCAACGGGAAAAGCTTCACTGCCATCGGCAAGGACGCGAGCGGCTTGAGCATCAATTCCTCTGAAATAGAGTTTTTTTCCCTTATCTAATTGAATGGGAGCTTTAAGTTTTCCGACGCGAATTTTCGGTCCTTGAAGATCGGCCAAAATTCCAACGGGAATGTTGAGGCGTTTAGAGGCTTCGCGGACTAAGGCGATGTTTTCTTTGTGTTGTTTATGATCGCCATGTGAAAAATTAATTCGAGCCACATCCATTCCAGCTTCGATGATTTTAAGAAGGTTTTCTAAACTGTTACTGGCAGGGCCAAGCGTGCAAACTATTTTAGAGCGTCGGGTAGGGTGTCTCACAGTTTTTAGTTTAATCGAGACGTTACTGTGAGTCAGTTTCTAGTGGTCAAAAAATAGGCTCCTTTAAGAAAATAATTTCTTACATTTGGATAATGTCTAGAAAATACACGTTTCTGACAGTTCCATCGCCTTTGAATTCACCCTTTTCAAGTTCGTCAACAAAAGCCTCTACAAGCTTGTCTTTAAGTTGTAGTTTCCCGTGGACTTTTTTAAGCTGCTCTTTGGGAAATTGGCTAATAACACTCAGGGCTCGAGCTCGTATCATCAAATCTCGTCTTTTAAGCATTTTAGAGACTTCTTCATTTGTGACTTCTATGGATATTCTCGTTCTCATGGTCGTGGTGGGAGATGTGTTTACGATAATTTCTCCCAAGTCGTAATCTCTAAAGTCTTTTTCGTTTTCTTGAATAGAAGCCACTACGCGCTGTTCAAGCTTGGCTCGAGTCAAACGAGTTTTAGGCTGATTGAAGACACCGTTAAAGAGAAAGCCAACAGCCGTTAAAAGAACGACTAGTTGTAAGCCTAATCCAATAAGTATCTTATTAACTTTGAAGCCAGACTTTTTAGGGCTCTCACCGCCTTCTTCTGCTGGGGCGGCGACTGGAGCCGACGATGCGGCTTCTTCATTAGTTGGGGCATTTTCTTCTTCGGCCATAGGACCCTCCATCAACGCACTGCACTATAATTCTTTATATTACTGGATTTTGGGGGTTTTGAATGTGAAGATTTGAATCAGTTTATATGAAGAATGGATGGACCCAGTATCCCACTGAAAAGAAAAGATTTTGGGACCTTTATCTCATTAGAAATAATGGGGAATGGTTGGGCTTTCGTATTCCTTTGGCTTCTTTGCAAAGGGTTTCAACATATTTCGTATTGAGTTTATGTCTTTTGGCTTTGAGTCTGGTGGGATGGTTGTTTTCACGTTGGGAAACGCATCGCATGCAGCAGGAAGTTCAGCAGCTTCGATTGGAACGTGAGGCTTATCTAAAAAAATCACTTCCTACCGAGAATCCTGGCTCCAGTGAAATTACCGGTTCAGAAGGAACTGGGGACTATTCGATTTTTCCTAGTTTAGAAGCCAAAGATTTTCATTCAATTTTGGTTGAAGCTCAAAATTTTAAAGCCATTTATCAAAAAAACGCTCAATCACTCAAAGTCGATTTTGAGCTTCACCGGCTTCCTCCTCGAGATGGACCTCTCAGTGTTTTTTGGGTCATGCTTCTTCACGGCTCTCCTGGAATTTTATCTTTTCCAGAAGCTTTAACGAGTCGCTCAGGAGAAATTTTACTTTATCATAGAGGATTTCAGGTGAAAGACATTAAAGGAGAACTGGAAATTCATAAACAGTTTCCGCTATCCTATTTTGTCGAAAATGCTGGAGCAGAACCACTTTATGCGAGTTTGTATCTTTATGATGAAAAGGGTTCTCTGTTAGCTCGTTACAGACAAAGCTTGGAGATTGAGCGATGAGTTTCGCCGAAGAAGAAAAACTGTTTTGGAATGAGCTAGAAGTATTGCGCGATCAGCATTGGTTGAGCAATTCATTTAGCGGTGATGGGAATTGGATTTTCTCTGGGCAAATGCGCTTTGCTGGACAATTTAAAGGAAAAATATCGGGAGATGAACTTTCAACTCTACAAGTTCTTAAAGGTGCAAAAGTTGAAGGTCGAGTGGAAGTGCCTCATCTGATAGTCGAAGGTCAATTGATTGAGTGCGAAGTGATAGCCAAGCATATTTTATTCAAAAAGGGTTCCTTGGTGACTGGAAAAATTACGGCCGACAAAGTTCTTGTGGAAGAGGGTGCAAAAGTCGAAGCCCTCTTTGAATCCGTTAAAAAAACTTAATAATTATTTATAAGATTTTTATAAACTTCGGCAGAGGGTCTTAGTTTTCGAGAGGCCCTATTTTCGTAATCGATTTCAACGAGTCCAAAACGGGGATCATATCCTAAAGCCCACTCAAAATTATCAGTCAGTGACCAGTAAAAATACCCTAAAATCGCTACCCCAGAATTCTGTGCGCCCTTAAGAGAAGTTATATGATCTTTAATGAAATTTGCACGAATCAAATCTTTTTGATCGGCCACTCCGTTTTCTGTAATCATAACGGGAATTTTAAATCTTTCGTAGCTTTGTTTGGCGGCCATACCCAAACCTTCCGGATAGATTTCCCAATCTAAATCTGATTTTGGAAGATCTCCTTGGCTGGCTACAACGAAGGGGGCCTTGAGACTTACACTCATTAAGGCTCGCCCATAATAATTGATACCTAAATAATCTAGGCCAGGTGGTTGATTGAGTTTTAAATTTTCTTTAATTCTTCCTCCGCCAGGCATCCAGACGTTGAGTTTTCCTGTCATCATGGAATTCACTATTTGGTCGTTCCAAACTTTGTCGGTAATTTTTGCAGCAATCCAATCCAGAGGATTCCATTTGTTTTTAGCCTCAAAAATTCGCCAATGATGGGCGATGCTCACTTGTAGCGAGGGATTCATTCCCTTCATGGTATTAACAGCAGTCACATGAGCGCGAATAATTTGTGCCGTAGCTAAAACGGCATTTTTAATTTGCCCTTTTTTGCCAGGAGGCCAAATCCCTTCGAGATATCCATTATGAACTAAAACGTTAGGTTCATTGAATGTGATCCAATGTTTTACGTTGTAAGGTGAGGGAGAGAATTCTTTGGCTAATATTTCGGCGTATGAACTGAATTCAGTGACGAAGTCGGGTGAGAGTAGGCCGCCCGTTTTAACGAGCCATAATGGAAGCACAAAGTGATGCAGGGTAATCACAGGTTCCAAATTGTATTCACGCATTTTTGTAATGATTTTTTTATATTTTAAAATTGCGCTTTGGTTGATTTGGCTTTTGCTTGGAAAAATTCTTTCCCAAGCTATGGAGAGACGATAGGAGTTAAGCCCGAGCTCTTTTGCAATTTTAAAATCTTCTTCATAGCGATTCCAAAAATCTGTGGCCTTTTCTCCATTGTGATTTTTAGCGACCTTCCCAGAAATTCGAGTCCACTCTCTCCAATCAGAATCCTCAGGACTTCCCTCTACTTGAAAAGCCGCGCTCGCAGCACCCCATAGGAAATTTTCTGGTGCCTTTGCCGAAGAATTTTGAAGACATGTAAAAAATATAAAGCCGAAACTCGAAAAGAAGACTTTCATTTATAGATGATTAGCTTAATTATGAGAAATCTTCCAAAAGCTCACCTTGAGATAATAGCCGCACTGCGGAGCTGCTATTCTTATAAGGTCTTATAAGCGTTGTTTGGCTTCTGTAAGTGGCAAGCTAAATCCCATCGAGGAAGCTTCAATCACATTGTATCTCACGTAGGGCAAAAGATTTTTTGCAATCTCTTCGCTATTGGTATGAATACTATTGTGTTTGGAATTGTTGAGATTCCAGGTGATTTTATTTCCTTCAAGTTTAGCGTCTAAATTGGGATGTGCAGGAACGTCTAAAATTTCTGGAATTTCATAATAATGATTTTCGATATAGTGAACAGCCGAGTTCCAGTCGTTAAAAACTTTAAATCGCGTAAAACCTAAACTGTCATTTCCTTTGATCACGAGGCCTTGTTCGCTAAAACCCATTCTGAGATCGCTGATGGGCTCGGCCTTAGCGAGCCAAAAATAAGCCACAAAAAGGAAAAGATTAGCCAAAGCTAAGAAGAAGACAATCATCCAAATTCTACGAGTATCAATAACCTGTGTGTTCATAAGGGATACGTTGCAAGGGCAGTGCCAAAGTTTTGAATATATTTGCTAATGATTTCAAGTGCTTTAATAAGCTTTGCTGTCTAAATTATAGACGTATGCTCAACTAAAAACGTTCTTAGCCTACGTATAGGGTGTAGAATGAAGCTATGCGCTCTAGTTTAAGGATTATGGCCATTATAGGCATTTATCTAGGGGCTCAGCTGAGCTGGGCTATAGATGAAAAGCCTTGCGCTGAAAGCTTAAAAGAGTTTCGTCTAAATACCCTATTCAAAGAGGGAGCCGATGCTTATGCAAAGTCACTTAATTTAAATCTCAGTGTGAGTGACGTTAAAGTGTTGCCAAGAGAGGGAAAAGATAAAATTCCTTTATTGGGAAAAACAGTTAAAAGTGTTTTGATTTCCATTAAAGATGTCGATGGAAAAACTATAGCTTATTCGAGAGTGAATATAGAAGCTGTAAAAAAGTTTGGAATCACTCGGGGATATCGAGCGACATTTGTTAAATCAGAAACTTTTGGAGAGGCTAATAAAGGCCAGTATCTTTCATTGGCCACCTATAAAAAATTTTTTGAAATGCATCCGGAAATTACTGAACTCTATGGTGAGTTAGTTCTTGATAACGCGCGAGCTTTCGCGAAGGCCTACGATAATATCCCTAAAACTTCAGATGAAAACAAAGCCTTTGAGGACGCCATTAAGGAAACTCATATGTATCGCTCCATGTCGCGTTTTGGTTTTAGCCAGCTTGATCTTAAAAAGTCTTCAATGAAGCCTGGTGTGCTTCAAAAATATAATGTTGTAGTCGTTTTAAAGTGTCCTTAAGTACGAATTTTGACAGACTTCCTGGGATCCCCTAAATATTTTGATTCGAGGAGTAAGGGCCCATGAAAACAAAATTGAAATATTTATTGAGCAGTTTATTTGTGATTTCATTAGTCAACGCGGAGGAAGTTCCTCCTGTGAAAGTGGAAGAGCCTAAAAAAGACCTTCAAGAAGCCGAGAAAGAAGCTCCTAAAGAATCGCTTGAGGATCAAACTTTATTAGTTTGCCAAATGAAACAACGCAAAGAAGACAATGGCGGTGTCGTTAATGGTCTTCCTTTGGGAACTCTTGAAATCGTGTCTCGCCCAAGTCAAAAAGAATTTCCCTTTGAACTTCGATACAAAATTTCTTCAGAAGCTGGAAAAGAACTCGATCTTATCGATGAAGATTATTTCCCTATGACTCTTATGGCATTCAAATCTACTGACCTTGCCATTAAGGAAGTTGAAGAAGCTAACCCTGAGGTGGATGCAGAAAACCTTCAAAAAAGACAAATTAGATATTTTCTAGATTTTCTCCAAGTTGTAGGCGGTCTTTATAGCAATGTTGATGTTTATGGATATCATGTGTTCAATGATGCCAAAGAGCTTGGTGTTAACGTAGTTTATTTTACAAAAGACATGTCGATACTTGCTGTTGCAGGCCAGTATTATGGAAACTATTACACTTGCTTGCCTAAAGCCCCTGAGGGCACTCCTGAGAGTGCTTCAAAAGGTGCTGGCTCGCTTCCCGAAACTAAAATTCAATGGAAATCGCTTAATAGCCGACGACTTTCCGAAAAGCTCAAAGCTTTTTCTATAAGAAAATAGCTTATTGAATTGATCTTTGGCTTCAAGTTATTGCACCTAAAGCCATTAGGTTCTAAGTTTGGGGCCAATGAAAAGTCTTCTTTGGCATTTTGGTAAGTTGCTTCAGCTGTTGGGCTTGATGGCCGCGCCCTATGCATTGATTATTGGGATGAATACTGAAAATCCTACTCTTGAACTCAAAATATTACTCAGCGCCGTGTGCTCTTTTATTGTAGGTTTAATATTTGTTAAATCCACGTCTTCTAGCGCCTAGCACATCAATTGGAACTCAGATAAGTTTAAAATATGATTGTAGCAGGTCTGGATCCAGGAACTCGTCGATGCGGATTTGCGGTCATTCGAGTTGTTTCTACGAAAATGGAAATTATAGAAATGGGAACATGGCGTCTTCCTGAAAAAGAAAGTCTTGGAAGGCGTTTAGAAGTCTTGCATCAAGAATCTACAGAATTTATTCGCAAGTATAATCCTAAAATTATTGGTCTTGAAAAAGCGGTGGCCTTTAAGAATGTGGCTTCCGCATTAACTTTAAGTGAGGCCAGAGGGATACTCCGCTTATCGGTATTTGAAAATCTTGAAAATGCTCAAGATCGACTCGTTGAATTGAGTCCCACTCAAGTTAAGAGAAGTGGTGTGGGCTCCGGAAATGCGAATAAAGCTTCTTTAGAAAAATTTATGCAATGGAGATTTGGAAAGCCCGCTGAATTGATGGGGGCTGCGGCGAGTAATTCCGATGCCTTTGATGCTATGGCTATTGCCTGGGCGGCTTGGATTGTTCATAACGGTGTATTGAAAAGGACTTTAGATGAGCGGCAAACTCGGCCCTAAATTCGCATTAGCACTTAAAGCCCATGGAGCTTGGTCGCAATTTGTGGCTCACGCAGACACGTCCTTGGTGTTGTTAAATGAATCGCAAGAAGCTTTTTGTTTAGACATTCCCTCAGAATCTTTTCGTCAAAAATTAAAAAATTCAGAAGACTATGTTTGGGTTTTCATCGCACAAATTATTCGTGAAGATGAAGAAGTTTGGTTTGGTTTTTCCTCCCCTCAGGAGAGACTAATATTTGAACAGCTTAAAGAAATTCCTGGTATTGGTCCTAAAACAACAGCCTCTCTCATTGGAGGCTTGGGATTATCCTCGCTTCGTCAATTATTGTTAGGAGAAAATCCTGCTTTATTTAAAGTCGCGGGAGTGGGCCCCAAAACCATGTTGAAAGTGGCGCAGGGATTGCAAAACGATAAAGATCGTTATCTTAAACTATTGAGTCACGAACGCAGCAGCGCTTCGCCTAATAATTCCAATAAAAAAATTAAAGATATCGACAATCAAAATCTTTCAGAGCCCAAAAATGTTGAAGACTATGAAGATAGCTCAGTGTCACTTTCATCCGCCGTTATAAAAGCCATGGAGCGATTGGGGTTGCGCCTTGAAGAAGTGCTCGAGCTTTACAAAGAAATTTTAAAAGAAAAAAATCTCGCTCATGTTTCTGAGGCCGAAATGATTAAACTCCTTATTCAACAATGGGGACTTTGGCGTTCGCGATCTCGAGGGGAGCTGAGCCGATGAGCAAAATTAGAAATAAGCTTCCTCTAGAGGAAATGCAAAAAGAAGTCTCTCATCAGCAGCAAGAAAATTTGCTCCGTCCTAAAATTCTTCAAGACTATGTTGGTCAAAGAGCCGTTACCTCCCGTTTAGAAGTTTTTATGAAGGCCGCCAAGGGGCGGGGCGGAGTTTTGGATCACGTTTTACTTTCAGGACCTCCAGGTTTGGGTAAAACAACTTTGGCACATATCGTGGCCCATGAGATGAAGGGGCAGCTTCATATGACTTCAGGGCCCACTCTTGCGCGCCCCATGGATTTACTGTCATTGCTCAGCAATATTCAGCGCGGAGATGTTTTGTTTATCGATGAGATACATCGCTTGAGCACACATGTTGAAGAAGCTTTGTATCCCGCTATGGAAGATTTTCAAATTCAAGTCATTTTAGGTGAAGGTGCCAGCGCGCAAGCTGTGACTTTACCCGTTCAACCTTTCACTTTGGTAGGTGCGACGACTCAGGCTGGAAAATTAACGGGACCTTTGCGCGATCGTTTTGGCATTCATCTCAATTTAGATTTTTATGAATTGGCAGACATGGAAAAAATTCTGACTCGTTCGGCAGGTCTTTTGGGAATTGATTTAGATGCAAAGGCTCTTGCGGCCGTGGCCAAGAGATCTCGTGGAACACCTAGAATTGCTAATCGTTTGCTCTCGCGCGTGAGAGATTTTGTAGAAGTTGTAGATGCCAAGTCTGAAGGGCTTTCAGAGTCCGCACAAATTATGGTGGCTAAAGCTGCTCAGGCGCGCGATCAAAGTGAGGCGGTTCAAGCGGCTTTAGATTTTCTTGAAGTCGACGAAAAAGGTCTCCAACCTTTGGATAGAGCTTATCTGAAGGTGTTGATCGAAAATTTTAATGGCGGACCTGCAGGTGTCGAAGCTTTGGCGGCCTCATTGAGTGAGGATAGGCGCACTTTGGAAGAAATCGTTGAACCCTTCCTCTTAAAGGAAGCTTTAATCGTAAGAACGCCTCGAGGACGTCAGGCTTGTGCTAAGGGTTACGAGCACTTAGGTTTCTTGGCTCCAAAAGAAATTCAGACTGAAATTCCATTATAAAATCAAAATCTTGTGTTTAATTTGCAACATGGTCAAAAGTCCGTGTGCCTTTAATTTGAGAGGACAATTGGCCGCAGGTTAGGATGGTTATTGTAAGGGATTCAAAAAACACAAATGCTAAGGGATGCGGCGGCCTATACAATCGAACAGGAAATTGGGTCGAAAGCTGATACTAAGCAATTGTCTGTGCAAGGCTACGGACTCCACAGTGGGTCTCTCAACACATTAGCCGTCATTCGATCCACTTCTAAAAAATCATGGTTAGAGTTTGTAGCCAAAGTGGAAAAAGCGCTTTTTCGCGCACCCGCTGAATGGACACGATTGAGTGGAACCACTCGCTCTACAGCCCTGGTTCTTCGTGGAAATACAAAATTAAGATTTGAACTCAGAACCATTGAACATTTTATGGCCGCTGCTTTTGTTTATGATTTACAAGGCTTTCAGGTTTCCGTTGAAAGTGATCATATGGAGCATGGAATTTTAGAAGTGCCTATTTTGGATGGGTCTTCTAAAGAATGGCATTGCTTAAGATCCTTTGAGAGTCGAACTATTCCAGAAAAAAGAGCGGTGTGGATTGCGGTTAAAGATTTTCTCTTAGAGGACGGCTCTAAAAAAGTTCGAATTGAGAAAATGCAATCTAATCATCATTCGCATTATCACTGTAAGGTCGATTTTGGTCCTTCTTGGAAGCAAGAAAAGTCATTTAGCATTGATTGGTTAAATCCAATGGCCTCTCGTGAGACATTTGATAAGGAAATCGCTCCTGCCCGAACCTTCGGCTTTAAACATGAATTAGAAGAATTGGTCAGACGCGGTCTAATCAAGGGCGCCTCCCTTGAAAATGCTCTACTCTTAGATGATAACAAAGTGGTCAACACGAGCGGTTTTCGAGTGCCACAAGAATTGGCAGCCCATAAGTTGCTCGACGGTATTGGAGATTTTGCTCTTTTGGGGAAACCTCTAATAGGTAGTGTTCATCTCGATCAAGCGGGTCACTACTTGCATTTAAGAGCCTTAGACGAGGCTGTCCGTCAGGGAGCCATAAGGCCTGCCTTTTTGAATAGCGCTGGTGAACTCTTTGTTGACGACAGCGCAAATGAATTTAAGTCTTGAAGAAAAAAAGAAACGAAAACGTGAAATCCGTGTAGCGGTTTTGATCGCTATTGTTTTCGTAATAAGTGTAGTTTCTCAAACCCTTTTGCGTGAACGTGATAGTGGCTATGGGTTTTTTCAAAGTTTAGTTTATTTTGCTTTTCTTCATCTCAACGTGATTTTGATCATGTTGTTAGTTTTTCTAGTTTCTAGAAATCTTATAAAAGGTTACCTCGACCGAAGAAGTGGCAAGTTAGGCAGTAGTTTGCGATGGAAAATGGTGACCTCCCTTGTTGGGTTTTCGCTTTTACCATCCATCTTGCTTTTTGTGGGTAGCACTTCAGTCATACGGCAAGGATTTGATCAATGGTTTGGCGGTCAGGTGGCAGGCGTGTTGTCCGATGCACAAGCCGTAGTTCAACTTCACTATGAAGACATTGAATCAGACTTAAATTTTTATTCTGGAAGTTTAGCCCGCGAGACCGCTCACAAATCCTCAATCAATGAAGAGTGGATTTTATCGCAAGTTCAACATTATCCACTTTATGCTTTGGAATTTTATTCAAGCGCTCTTGAACCTCCTCTTAAAGGCGTAGGAGAGGGTGTTGACGTTAATGAAGTGCCGCGAGCTTCTTTGGAATCCTTAAGTAGGGCCTTTGAAGGAGAAAATTTTAAATTAATTCGAAGAATAGGATTCAGAGATTTGGTTCAACAATTTGTTCCGATTCATATGAGTGGGCGCGTGCATGTTTTGGTTTTAAGTCAGAGCGTTCCTTTGGCTATGAAAACGCGGATGAACGAACTGGAAAGTGCCTTTGCTTCATATCAACAAACGCGAAAAATTAAAAACACACTCAAACTCAATTACACTTTAATTTTGCTCACATTGTTTTTACTCACTATGTTTGTCGTGTCGTGGTTTGGTCTCTACGTCACAAAACAAGTGACCGATCCTGTGGCTGATTTGATGAAAGCCACGGAAGCTTTTCGAGTGGGAGATTGGGACTATAGAATTCCCCTGGCACTTCAAGCTACGAAAACCCAAAGCCAAGCTCCTGATTTAGAAGTTCTAAAGGCGGCCTTCAATTTGATGGGTGAAGAAGTGGCTCGTCGAGGACAAAAACTTGAATCCGCTAATGAAAGACTCATGAGCTTAGTCAAAGAGCTCGAAGAACGAGAGCAATATTTGGAAACTTTGCTCTCCAGTATTCGTCGTGGAGTTGTTGTTCTTGATTCGCATCGAAAGATTCAAAGAATTAATAAAGAGGCCTTAGGTTTTTCCACCGATCACTATAAAGATAATGATACTGCGACCTTGCTCGCTAAGTCTTGGGATGAAGTCTTTTATGGTTTGTGTTCTCCGGAAGATTCCAAAGCTTGGTTTGAAGAAATGGAGTTTAAAGAAGGTCGATCAGTCGATAGAATTTTTGAACTCAGTCGAGGCTTGGGGCGCTCTCTAACATTATCTTCTGTTAGGGCTACAGGTATTGAGCTTTTTGAAGAGAATAAAAAACCGATGGGAACTCTTATCATTTTAGAAGATGTGAGTGACGCTGCTCGTATGGAGCGTTTGGCGGCATGGCAAGAAGTGGCTCGTCGAGTGGCTCATGAAATTAAAAATCCACTCACTCCAGTTCAACTTTCGGCAGATAGAATGCAACGCCGTTTAGAGCGCTCGCCCGAAACCCATCCCGACACGCCACTGTTTCAGGAATGTATTGGGCAAATTCAAAAACAAGTCAGAGTGATTCGCGATCTGGTTAGAGAGTTTTCTCAATTTGCAAAAATGCCAGAGCCTAATTTTTCAAAAGTTAATTTGACTTCATTGCTTGGAGATTTTCTTGAAGATTATCGATTCACTCACACCCAATGTCGTTTTGAATTTGAAAATCATGTTTCAGGTGATGTTTGGGTGAGGGCTGATCCAGAACATCTTCGCAGAGTTTTTGTGAACTTAGCCGACAACGCCATAGACAGTATGCAAGAAGCCAAAGTGGAGTCGCCTCGCTTTAAAGTGAGTCTTGATGAACTTCAATTGGGGGAGGCAGGTGTCAAAATTTCGTTCGAGGATAATGGTCCTGGTGTGGCCTCTGGTATGCACGATAAAATATTCGACCCTTATATGACCTCAAAAGCTGCTGGTTTAGGTCTAGGTTTGCCTATTGTTCGACGCATTGCCATGGAACATCGCGGGCGAGTGCGCTGTGAAGAAGTGCCATTTGGTCTCTTTGTCCTTGAACTTCCTCGCCACGTCGTAGATGCTTAAGAGATATGAACTTTAGTGTGCTCATTGTCGATGACGAAATCGATATTCAGAGTTCCTTGTCTTTTGCTCTAAAGGACGAAGGATATGAGGTTTATACGGCGTCTTTGCCCAAAGAAGCCAAAGCCATTCTTCGAGAGAAAACCATTGATGTTGCACTTTATGATGTTTGGTTTCCAGAAGGTGATGGGCTTGAGCTCCTTAAAAGCACTCGCGATGAATTTCCACAAATTATTCCTGTGATGATGTCGGGGCATGGAAATATTGAACTGGCTATAAAAGCCATTCGTATGGGCGCTTATGATTTTTTGGAAAAGCCCCTAGAGCTCGATAAAGTATTATTAGTTTTGAAAAATGCTCTTGAGACAAAAAGGCTCAAGGAAGAAAACCAAAGATTGTCTAATCAAATTTTGTATAAAGCAAAATTGATAGGCGAGTCTTCGGCCGTTGGAACATTGAAGACCGCTCTTTATAAAGCAGCCTTGGCCAATAGCCCTATCATGTTGGTAGGTGAAAATGGAACAGGTAAAGAACTTTGTGCTCGCTTGCTTCATCAGCTTAGTTCTCGCCGCGAAGCTTCTTATCACGTTTTGAATTGTGGAGCTTTTGCGAAAGATGAGCTCGAAATAGAGCTTTTTGGAAGTGAAAAAACTTTGGGCACGAATAAGCCGCAAAGAAAGATTGGATTACTAGAGCAGTCTCATGGTGGGACTTTGTTTTTAGATGAAATTACTTTTCTCCCGGAAGCTCTGCAAAATAAATTAGCCCAAACTTTAAAAGATAAAAGATTCTCCAGAATAGGTTCTGAGCATGTTCAGCCATTAGATGTAAAATTAGTAACTGGTTCGAGAAAGAATATTTCTTCTTTAGTGAAGGAGTCTCGATTTTCTGCGGATTTGTATTATTTGCTCAGTGTGATATCTATACCTATACCATCCTTGAGTGAGCGATTGGAAGATTTGACTCCTTTAATTGATCATTTTCTAGAGAATTTATCTCATGATTATGCTCATAAGAAACCTATGATTAGTGATGAGCTAATGACTTGGATGAAAACTTATGAATGGCCCGGAAACGTTCGGGAATTAAAAAATCTTCTAGAGCGTATTGTTATTATGAATCCTGATAGAGAAGTTTTAACTCTTTCTGATCTTCCAGAAGAACTTCAAAATTTGAGTTCTCAACCTTTAAGGGAAGCTCATTTTGAAGATTTTAGAGATCCAGGCGGATCTTTGCGACAATTGAGAGCGCAGTTTGAAAAAAGCGTTTTATCGCGAAGGCTTGAAAAATTGAGTGGCAATGTGACTAAGACGGCTGAATCGCTTGGTTTAGAGCGAGCTCATTTGCATCGAAAACTTAAACAATATGGCATTCAAGCCCAACGTGGAGAAGATACGAACACGTGAAAACTCAGTCCCGATTGTGTGTCGCCTTAGATCTAGAAAATAAAAATGATTGTTTTGCATTGATTGATAAAATTCAAGCATTGCCTATTGTTGTAAAAGTTGGATTGCGTTTACTTCCATTTTTCACTGAAGCTGATTGGAAAAAAATTAGAGATAAAAAATTGGAATTTTTTTTAGACGCTAAACTTCACGACATCCCCACTCAAGTGGAATCGTCTGTGAAAGCTTGGTGTGATTTGGGTGCCAGCTTTTTAACTCTACATTTAAGTGGCGGAAGAAAAATGTTGGAATTAGCCTCACGTGCTCGAGAGGGCTCATCGCTGAGATTGTTGGGAGTGAGTGTCCTGACTTCGTTGTCTCAAAAAGATATCGAAGAACTCAATTTTGGACAGAATTCTCAAGAAGTGGTGTCTCGTTGGGCAAAGATTGCCTTTGAAAGTGGCGTGGATAGTTTTGTTTCGTCGGTGGCTGAGGTGCCGGCAATTCGAGCTCTTCAAGCTTCTGCTTATTGTTGTTGTCCAGGAATTAGAATGCCGGGAGAGGCGGTTCATAGCGATCAAAATCGAAGTTATGAAGTTCAAGAAGCTGTAGCTCAAGGCGTGAATCTCTTAGTCGTTGGTAGAAGTGTGCTAAAAGCTAAGGACCCTCGCGCTCAAATTGAAAAGATTATTTCTTTTCTTTAACTTCTACTTCGTGATTTTTTAGCCCACCTCTTTTGAATAAAAGCGAAGCTCCTTGATAATAAGAAATCGTTTTTATGGCCAAAGATTCTCGCAGTGAGGCTGAAGCTATGGGTTCTCGTGAGTCTTGACCTCTAAAATATTGGTAAGAATTAATCTTCTTTTGTGGACTTAAAATTATAATTCCTTTGGGTGTTAAATAACCAAGTCTTTGATAGGTGCCAATAAAGGCATGTTCGTGGTCGGAGTTAATATTTCTATAAATACTTTGTCCGAAAAATGAACTTTCATAGGTCCAGTTGAGAATGTCGAGAATAGTGGGAACAATGTCTAGCTGGCTGGTCATTTTAGAGTGGACAGCGGGTTTGATAATGCTTGGAGCGTAAAACCAAGCGGGAATTTCATAACCTGTCGGTGGAAGGTCAACGTGACCTGCACTGGTCGCGCAGTGATCCGCAACGATGACAAATAAAGTATTTTTAAACCAAGGCTTTTGCTTGGCGCTTTGTAAAAATTCATGGATGGCGTAATCCGTATATTTCACAGCGCCTTCACGGCTTTTCCCTGAGGGGATATCGATAAATCCGTTGGGATAATTATAGGGCCGATGATTTGTAGTGGTCATTACAAAGCTGAAGAAAGGTTTTTTAGCTTTGTAAGATTTGTCGGATTCTTTGAGCGTTTTATTAAATAAATCTTGATCGCTGACACCCCAAGCTGTGGCAAAGGTTTGTTCTTTGTCTTTGAATTGTCCTCGGTCGACAATGTCGAAATCATTGTTTCCATAATAATAATTCATGTTATCAAAGTAGCCGTAGCCACCATAAATAAATTTGGTGTCGTAACCTCTTTTTTTAAAGACGTGTCCTACTGTGAGTAAATTTTCATTTTTAGGTCTTTTCACTATGGAGCGCCCAGGTGTGGGTGGGAGAGATAATGTGAGAGCTTCCATGCCTCGGTCTGTTCTCGTTCCAGTGGCAAATAGGTTGTTTAGAAAAAGACTTTCTCGAGTGAGTTTATCTAAGTGAGGGGTGATTCCGTTTTTGTTGCCATTAACACCTATAAATTTAGCACTTAAACTTTCAACAGCAATTAAGACCACATTGTAACGTTTTTCTGGTCCATGATTTATAGTTCTATGGAGAGCAGGGTGTTCTTTAGTGGCTATCATCTCCGTGCCAGGAATTTGTTTGAAATATTTTTCAACCTCAGACCATACTATTTTTTCTGGGATGCTTCGGTAGGGATGGTCGAAATCAATTTCATTATTCCAAAATGCAGAAAACAAGCTATAGACACCGTTTTTAGAGAGCTCATAATTATAGCGATTTTGCGCTTCTAAACCATCGTATGGCCATAGCAAATAAATCACAGTGGCTGCGAGTAAACTCCAGAGCCAATTGAGAATGGGGTTCATTTGTATGGGGCCGTGTTTTCGTTTTCTGACGTAGGTGTTAATTAGTGTGAGCAATAGAGCCGCAGAGCCAATCCCTATTAAAATCTTTTTCATAGGAAATGACTCAATGATGTTGTTTATGACTTCAGTGGTATAAATTAAATAATCAACGGCAATAAAATTAAATCTAGTTTTGTATTCATTCCAGAAAAGAGCCTCTCCTACTACGCTAAAGCAAAGAATTGAGCAAAATATAAAACTTCCAATAAATTGAACGGGTTTTATTCTTCTAATGAAATTGGGGATAAAAATAGTAAGAGTGGCACAAGCAAAATATACGAAAACTGCGGCTGCAAAATCCATTAAGAATCCAAATCCAAGAGCAGAAAATAATGGAGCACCGGCTCTGTCGAAGTCGTTCCAGCTGAAGAGCATTATTCCTAGGCGAACTAAAAATGAAACTACGAAAAAACAGCTAATCTCAGCGGTAAAATACATGGGAAAGATAATAGCATAGGGCTTAAAGCTTGAAAGCCCTGTTTAAGTGTTTTATCTCTCAGGCATGCCTTCATTTGATATTAGTTCCGAAGTGAACATGCAGTCGATAGACGATGCCATAAATCAAACAATTAAAGAGATTATTAACCGTTTTGATTTCAAGGGCATTAAAGTTGAGATCATTCTTGATCAAAAAGAAAAGACTATAAAAATTAGTTCAACTGAAGCTTACAAACTCGAAGCTATTCAAGAAGCCTTTAATAAACGACTCGTGAAACGTGGCGTCTCTGTTTTAGCTCTCGAATATGGCCCTGAAGAAAAGGCCAGTGGTTCAGGTGCAAGAATTGTTGCCAAGGTTGCCGCTGGGATTGAGAAAGAAAAGGCCAAAGAAATTGTTGGCATTATTAAAGCCGAAGGAAAAAAGGTCCAAGCTCAAATTCACGACGACAAAGTTAAAGTTATGGGTAAAAGTCGAGACGATCTTCAGGATTGCATTGCTCTTATAAAATCAAAAGAGGGAAAAATTGGAATTCCCCTCCAATTTGGAAATTTTAGGGAATAATTTAAAGGGATTGAGCGGCAGCCCATGCTGAAGCCCAAGCCCATTGGAAATTGTATCCGCCTAGCCAACCTGTAACATCAACAACTTCTCCTATGAAATAAAGTCCAGGAGCTTTATTAGCTTCCATAGTTTTGGAAGAGAGTTCTGAGGTGTCTACTCCTCCGCGAGTGACTTCGGCTTTTTCATAGCCTACCGTTGCTGTTGGAGTTAATTCCCAATTTTGAGCTGCCTCAACAAATTTCTCAATTTGTTTATCAGACATGTTAAGAATTGCCGTTTCATTTAATTTCTGAATTTCACAGAAACTTTCAGAAAATCTTGAAGGCCAAACATCGACTAATAAATTCTTTAATAGACCTTTCACTTTTGAATTTCTTTTTTCATGAATTATTTTCAAAAGTTTTGAATCAGGGTCGAGGTTTATGGAAATCTTATTTCCCTTTCTCCAGTGAAGTGAGCCCTGTAAAGCCGCTGGGCCGCTGAGCCCCTTGTGAGTGAAGAGTAAGTTTTCTCGAAAGCTTTTTTTGGAGCAGCTTAATGTGCAATCTAGAGACAAGCCTGATAGTTGTGAGCAAAATTTTGTCCAATTTTTGTCAAATATAAAGCCATCGAGTGCGGGATGAGTTTCTGTGACCTTCAAATGGAATTGTCTGGCGATTTCATAGCCCCATCCGGTAGATCCGAGTTTAGGAATGGAAAGGCCACCAGTGGCCACAACGAGAGATTTAGTTTTCATAAGGCCTCGACTGGTGTTTAAAGAAAATCTTAGTCCGTCATTTTCTTCAATTTTTAAAACTTCGTGAATTTTAATTCCTAATAGAGTTTGAACTCCTCCCTCTTTGCATTCAAATTTAAGCATTTCAACGATGTCTCGTGCTGAATTTTTGCAAAAAAGTTGCCCAAGTTTTTTTTCGTAAAAGGGAATTTTATGTTTATAAATGAGTTCGAGAAAAGCTTCAGGTTTATAACGCGATAAAGCTGATTTGCAGAAATGGGGATTTTCAGACACAAAGTTTTCAGGACTCGTTCCAATGTTGGTAAAATTGCAACGTCCTCCACCGGATATGGAGATTTTTCCACCTTCAGATTTCATGTGTTCAAGGAGTAAAACTTTCAGATGTCTTTGAGCGGCGTGAAGCGCACACATCATGCCCGCAGCACCAGCCCCAACTATAATCACATCAAAGATATTTTCAGAAGGAGAATCCACCTAAGGCTTATTATCATTAGTCTTGCGACACATCGATTAATAAAATCAAGCTCGTTAGTTTAGCGAAGTTATTGTTTTTAGGTTAGACTTAGATGCCTTATGGGGCTCTTAAGTCGTGATAGTGCATTAGATTTTAAGAAAAAAATCATAAGCTCTTTGCTTGAAGACTTGGAATCAAAGCTGAAGCTTTTAACTCATGCTGCTCATGAGGCTCATGTGGCCGCTACACACGAAGAAAGTAAGGCCGAAGATAAATATGATACTCGCGGTCTTGAAGCTTCTTATTTGGCCGGAGCTCAAGCCAAAAGAGCTTTAGAAATTAAGAAGCAAATAGAGTCTTATAAATTTTTACCCATAAATGTTTTAGCGGATAATGCTCCTATTCAAATAACCGCACTTGTTGAGGCCGAGTATTCCAGTAAAAAGCAATTATTTTTTATAGTGCCCCAAGGTGGGGGTCTTATTTTGGATATTGCGGGTTTGAGTTTTCAAATTGTGACCCCCATTTCAAAGATAGGCGAAGAACTTGTGGGGCGTTTTTTAAACGATTCCTTTGAGACAGAGATTAATGGCCAAAATCGAGTTTATAAAATCACTCAAGTTTTTTAATAATTGTTAAATTTTTATTAATTTTTAATTTTTTTAAAATTTAAATATCTTTCTAAGGTACAATTTACATAGGTATTAAAAAATATGTTTTGCCGTTTTTAATGGCTTTTTACTCCAGCTTTCACGCTATTGCTAAAGTCGCTTTGCCTACTTCTAGTGAATGCATAAGAATTTATGAATTAGTAAATCATCGAATAACGACGAATGGCTTGAGAAAGGATGCTTTTAGTTTAGATATGGGATCGAGCATTAGGCCACAATCTTCTAATCTTTTTGACCTGAATTCTGATTGGTCGCTGGAAGATTTGATTAAAACACGTGCCTGGGTTGATTTAATTAATGGTCAAGATATTAAAACAGCTCTTAATCGATATAAACATTTTCGAGAGAATGGTGGCTTATTTAAATTTGCAGATAAAACTTATTATTCTGATAAACCTGTTCCAACCTTGTATATTTCTCGAGCTTATATTCAAAGCTTTCAAGATTTAGCTGAGGCTTTGGTGCATGAATTAGATCACTTTGTGAGAAGTGATAGAATTATAAAAAAACTAAAAGAAAAGTCGTTTATTGATATAGATGTTAACAAAGTATTGAAGGCTCTACTGACATCTTCAACTCATCGAAGATATTTAGAGGATAAAGCCGTTGAAATTGAGTCTAGAGCTCGATCAGAGAATATTCGACGCCTACTTCAACAAGATAAAAATAAGGAAGCCTTGGTAGAGCTGGAGCAGGATACTGTAGCGAACTTATATGCTCCTTTAGAATCCATGTCTCTTGAATTAAGGGGTCAAGATAGAATGCATATCTTGAAAGAAAGTTCTGAAGCTGTAGTTTCTCGATTTTTAACTCCTAAAACTTTTAATGCATGGGGTGGGGATCATATAAACCCAGTTTTTAGTTCCCATATGGAAAATTTAAGATCCATGACTTCTATTAAAGAATTACAAAAATTCATAAATGATAATTTTTTGAGATCTTCTTATATGCCACAAAATGGAGAAAAGTATTCGAGAAAAGGATTAACTGAGGCTGAGGGGTTTATGATGCAAAGTTATCTCCTCCGAGCATTTGCTAGGCAAGGAGCTGGGGTTTTAAAAAGTGATTTAATTAAAGAACTTTGGTCGTTTGTTGATTTTGCAGAGAAAAAAATAGTTAAGCCTGGACCAAGTCAATTCCCTTAATCATTCATTTCTTTTTCAAAACCGACAGCCATCTCACCGTTACTTTTAATGTAACCGCGACTCATAGAAGCGCTATTGTAAGGAAGTGAAAAATTTCCAAATCGATCTAGAGCAATAACCCCACCTTCTCCACCAATCTTTTTGAGTTTTTCTATGACTTGTGTGGCCGCATCGTTAATACTTAAGGATTGGTATTCAACTTTTGCCGCAATATCGCGAGCCACAGTCCATCTTATAAAAAACTCACCATGACCAGTGGCGGAGACGGCGCAAGAATCGTCGGCAGCAAAGGTGCCTGCTCCAATGATGGGGGAGTCTCCTACTCGACCGGGAATTTTTTCATCCCATCCACCGGTAGAGGTGGCAGCAGCAAGGTGGCCGCATTGGTCAAGCGCAACGGCTCCAACAGTTCCATGTCGCTTGTCTTTTTGATTGGGATTTTTATGAATTTTTCGATTTATAAAATAACTTTGACTTATAGGTTTTAACCCATGAGCTTTGGCAAAATTTTCAGCTCCTAATCCAACAAACATCACGTTCTCAGATTCAACCATAACTTTTCTAGCAGCCAATATAGGGTTTTTAACGTTATGAACAGCGGCGATAGATCCAGCCTTGCGACTTGATCCGTCCATTATGGCCGCATCGAGCTCAACAATTCCTTCTTTGTTAGAAATCCCACCGCGACCAGCGTTAAAAACGGCAGAATTTTCCATTTCACTGACGGCCATAACTACAACATCAATAGCTGTTGCGCCTGATTTGAGCATATTGTGGCCGTTAATTAAAATAGATTTCATAACGGGTGCTCGCTTCAAGCGCTCTTCTTGTGTGGTGTCGCCTGCTCCACCATGGATAGCGAGAGTAAAATTTTCAGTTTTCCTACATTCACTTTGATGTAAATTGAGTGAGATGTTTTTTGGTTTTTCATTTTTAGATTGAGGGCTCATACAAGCTGGTAGGAGAGTTAAGGTGTAAAATCCAGCTATGATCTTAAGATGATTTTTCATGAATCAGTATTTAACATGAGTCGGAAGCCAATATCACTAAGTTCTAAATAATGTCCTAATGCATAAATTAAATCATGAGCTAGATTCGATTTTATTTAAAAGATCGAGTAATTTTTTTTCATAGGGAATCGGAGGGCTTTTGGGGGCATTCTATCGTTATTTTATTTCATTGTTTATTGTGTATCTAAGCTTCTCAAATCTAGAGGCCTTAGTTATTGAGCGTATAGGAAATACTGAGGATTTAAAAACTAAAGCAAGTTCTGTAACTTGTTTGGCCGGAGGGGCTTCGAGTGATGAGTGGGCTGATGGGTGGCGAGCCATGATTGCAGCCTCTCATGGTGGCGATGTTGTGACTATAAAGGCTAAGACCGAAGGTGATAGTTATAATGAGTGGATTTACAATGATTCCGATCATCATGGATTTCCAAGGGTCAATTCTGTAAGTAGAGTTTTTCTTCAAGAAGCAGCAGAGGCTAATTCACTTGAGATTGAACGATTAATCGAAAATGCAGAGCTAATTTTTATTCAAGGTGGAGATCAGTCTGTTTATTATGATTGGTTTTTAAACTCACGATTAGGACAAGCCATTGAGCGTGCTGTTAGTGAGCGACATGTGGCTATTGGGGGAACTAGTGCTGGAATGGCGGTTTTAGGTGGTATCGATTATAGGGCTCATTTTTCTTCTCCCAATAATGAAGATGCTGATGTGACAGGCGAAGATGTGTTGGGCGACCCCAGCGGTGCTTTTGTAGATTTGGGATATTCAATGTTCATGGCTCCATTTTTAAAATATGTGGTTACTGACACTCATTTTTCGGCGCGCTCAAGGGAGGGTCGCCCTATGGGATTTATGGCCAAGGCTTATCATCATTTTGCAGGGACTGTGCCTATTCATAAAATTAAAACAATTGCGTCAGATGAATCTACAGCTTTTTGTTACAACGAAAAAGGTGAAGGAAAAGTCTATGGAGAGGGAAATGTGTTTTTTCTACAAGGAAATAAAGAGATCGAACAATTTAAAGTCGGCTTGCCCCTAGTGTGGGATGGCAATCATGAGGCTGTATTGGCATACGTGCTTCCAGGATCAAATTTAGACAATTCATTTAATTTAGACTCTTGGACAGGATTGGGTGGGCATAGAGAGCACTGGTGGGTGGAAGAATTTGCCGCTAATGAAAAGCCCTCAGTAAAGAGAGCTCGCTTTTAACTTAATCTAAAATCTCAAGTATGGGATAGTTATGATATATGAGACGTTTTTTATTGTTAAAATTTATGAAATCACTGTCATAGCTAGGCATTTCTAAAATTTCCCATTCGGGATCAAGGACTCGACCGTCTTTAAGTTCAATCCAAGAATGACCATGAGTCATTCCAGGCGCTACCCATGTGGCCCCATTAACTATTCGATGCTCAATATTGAGGCGATTGAGAATAAGTGAAGCCCAAAGAGTTTTTAGAAAGCATAGACTAGATTCGTTAGGAGCGGCCCATTCTATAGGGAGGGCTTGAAAAAGAGTGCTTGTTTCCAAGGGGGCTTCTTCGGGCTTTTGTTTGTAGGCATCAGTAAAAGTTTTCCAATTTAATTTTTCAACGTATCGAGAGGGTTGTGCAAGAGATGCTGAAAAGTTGAATTTTGGCCATGTTTTGATTGTGTTTTTGAAATTTCTTAATGATTCAAGAATTGAGGCTTCATTGGAGATGTCAGTTCCAGAATCCATCATCCTTTTTATGATTTTATCAAGGAGTTGATTGAGCTCAGATTCTTTTCTGAGATCGATATCGTAAAACCTTGAATGCGACCATCCATCGCTTAATATGAATCGGGTGGGAAGATTTGTATAATTTTTGCTGTTAAGATTCCGGTAGCTATATCTTTTGGGGTTATTGTTATGAGCTAAGGGAACCCATATTGTGATAGCGAAATGTTCGGTTCGGCTAGGATCAGTGTATCGATGAATAGTGCTGGCCCCCACTCTGAACTCTTTAAATATTAATGTGTCTTCGCAAGAGTTTGTTTCGGCGCTGAGGATTGATGGATAAGAAATCATAAGAAGAAAGCTGAGTGTCCAAAGATTTCTTAACATTGTATTACATGAATGGGCCAGTGTCGGAAGCCTCTTTTATTTGTTGAATTTCATCTCGAGCCTTTGTGAATGTTTCAGTAAATTCTTTATAAAAAGGAAAATTCATTGCAATATTGAATATGTTTTTATCGAGAGTGGATTCTCTAAGCGAGTCTTCAAATTCTTTCTGAGCCTCGTCTACTGATAGTTTTTGCTCCGTGTATCGTTGCAGCTCTCTAAGTCTTTCGGCTTCGATGGTGTTGAGTTCTCTAATCGAGCGATCGCGAGCATGAGAGTAGGTGGGCATTTCCTCTCCTTCGTAAAGCGCGGCCACTGCCTTTACCCAGCGTGCTTCGGCTGAAAATAAGTCGAGATCACGTTTTGCCCATTCAAGGAAAACTTTTTCTATTCTCCAGTTTAAAAACTTTCGTATGAGCTTTATGTTTTCAAGTTCTGGGCCTTGGGGTGTTTTTGTGAGTAGAAACCAATTGTGTCCAAGTTCTTCGAGGCGAAGTGGGTATAAAATTTCTTCCGCATCTTTCGTCCCCTTTTTTCGAAGTAGTCTAGTGAATTCTTGGTAACTCAATATTTCTTCAGTTTGAAGATTGTCAATTCTTCGCTGGGTAGCTCGATGGGCTTTTATTTTTGAAGGTATTGAGAGCAGGGCATTCCAACAGCGCCATTCAGCTGAAAAACTTGGCAAAGAGAGTAGCGTCATTGCCGTAAAAAAGGTCCAAGATTTAAACATTAAAATTCACCCGGACTAAAGTACTCGCTTAGTCGCGTGAAGTTTGCAGCTTAAATTTGCTTAATAAGTTAAAGGCTAGATTCATAAAAGCTTTGATAATTTAAATTTATTACATCACTTATTTTTTTAAAAAGAACTATACTCGAAACGTGAAAGTTGTCATTGCTGGGGCCAGTGGATTTGTCGGTAAGAATTTAGTAACGCGTCTTAGAAACGAAGGTGGATTTGAAGTCAGGTCATTGGCTCGATCCATGACTCCGTCCTGTGATTTATTCTCCTTGCTTGAAGTAGAGAAAGCATTAGAGGGGCAAGATCAAGGAATTTACTTAGTTCATTCAATGTTGCCGTCTTCGCAATTGTCTCAGGGTAATTTTGCTGATTATGATTTGATATTAGCCGATAATTTTGCCCGAGCCGCAAAAAAGTGTGGACTTAAGCGAATCATTTATTTGGGTGGAATTATTCCTAAAGAATTAGAGGATCATCCCGAGAGTCTTTCTTTGCATTTAAAGAGTCGATTAGAAGTCGAAGATATTTTTCGTTCTTATGATATTCCTCTGTTGGCTTTGCGAGCGGGAATAGTGATGGGACGAGAGGGCTCTAGTTTTCAAATGCTACTTAGGCTCGTGGAAAGATTGCCCATGATGGTATGTCCGGCTTGGACGCAAACCAAAAGTTCTCCGATTCATATCGATGATGTTGTTGAAAGCTTTTACAGAGGCCTTAAAAATGAAAATATGACTGGTGTTTTTGATTTAGCGGGCGGGCAATCTATTTCTTATTTAGAAATGCTTCAAAATTGTGCCCAAAAAATGCATAAAAAAAGGATTTTTTTAGATGTGCCTTTTTTTTCGCCCAAGCTTTCAAAACTTTGGGTACGTCTCATTACAGGGGCCCCCAAAAGTCTTGTGAGCCCTCTTATCGATTCGCTAAAACATAAGATGGCCCCAAATCCTGATAAACTTTTTAAAATTCCAAATTGGAAATATAAAACTTTTGATAATTCTATCGATGAAATTATCCTTCAAAACAATTCATGTTTATTGGACAAGCCTAAAGCCTATTTAAAAACTCCACTCAAAATCGCGAAGGGGTCGTTCAATCCGTGCAGCGTTTTAAGATGCCTATTGGAAAAACTGCAGAATGGGCTAGCAAAGAGTACGTGTCTTGGCTCAATCAAAGTTTTATGGGTTTGATGAATGTTAAAACTGAGGGCGATAAAACTCGTTTTTATTTGTTGGGTCGCTTTGTGCTTCTTTTAGAGCTGACGATGTCTAACGATAGAAGTTTTGACGAGAGAGTTCTTTTTTATATATCGGGAGGAATTTTGAATAAAAGTTGTAAAAAGGCAAGGCTTGAATTTCGAGTCACTCACGATAAAAAATATCTCATTACAGCTATTCATGATTTTCGCCCCAAATTGCCTTGGTATATTTATAAATACACTCAGGCCCTCATTCATGCTCGAGTGATGAAACAATTTGGAAGGCATTTATTAAAGATGGTGGAGAGAGAAGGATTCGAACCTTCGAAGGCATAAGCCAGCAGATTTACAGTCTGCCCCGTTTGGCCACTTCGGTATCTCTCCAATGAAAAATGGAGCTGGCGATGGGACTCGAACCCGCAACCGCCGGTTTACAAAACCGGTGCTCTACCAATTGAGCTACGCCAGCAAGACAACTCAATGTGTTAGTCCGCAATAGTGTGATTATCTAGTGGGTTTTAATGTTTTTTTGCGTCTCGTAGAAAGCGATAGCAGCAGCGTTAGAAACATTGAGGCTTTCTACGTCCGGATTCATGGGAATAGAGACGATAGAGTCGCTTTGCTCAAGATACTTTTTCTGCACGCCTTGATGCTCGGCGCCTAAAATCCAAAGAATATTGCTCTTATTTTCGCTAAGATAGCGCGATAGGTTCTCCCCGCGACTGTCTAATGAGAGTATGCAAACGTTTTTCTCTTGAGCTAGTTTTAGAAGTTCCATGCATTGTTCGCATTCGTAAAGAGGAATCCTAAAAAGTTGACCGGCAGATACCTGAGCAACGGTTCCGTTGGCTGGGCATTGGTCACGGTTAGCTACAAAAATACCTTTAACGCCAAAGGCAGCGGCCGATCTTAAAACAGCTCCATAGTTTTGAGGGTCTTGGATTCTATCGAGCATAGCCCATTGTCCTCGATCGTTGCTAAATTGCTCTGCAATAGAGGCTCTTTCTTCTCTAAAGTTCCAAATAGGAAAGTTTTGTAATTGAGCAAAAATTCCTTGGGTGCGTCGTTCTTTTAAAGCGCCAGGAATGTTTTTTACTAATTGTAGCGAAATGCCCTGAGATTTTGCGAGTTCTTTAATTTTAATCAACTCACGATTATCGTTGTCGGCGTTGATGGTGAATAACTCTTTGATGAGTTCAGGTCGTGTTTCTAAACAGGCTTCAATGGAGTGCACGCCCCAAATCCAATTATCGTTCATAGCAAAGGTCTTATAGCCGATTTGGCTTCAAGGATCTACAATCGCAATTTGACCCTGGGTTCCCGCTAAACCGTCGGAATTATCCACTACAGTGTAGGAAAGTATTTTGCTAACGGGGTCCCAGTGTAAGTTACAATAGTTCACTCCGCCGACTTCTGAGGCTAGAGAAAAGTCGGCTATATCCACGTTCCAGATTTGAAAGCCAGTGCTCCCAATTCCTTGGTCTGCAGATCCGTTTTTTTGATGTCGAAATGTGAGCCAGCCTTTAGAGCCGTTTTCGTTGTCTGGAAGATAGAGGTAGTCGTGGTGGCATGCAGAGTAGAGTTTGGATGGAACTTCTGGGCCAACTTTTCCCATATAGTAATGTGCGTCTTCTCCGTCTTCGCCATTTTGTCCGTTGCTTCCGTTGGAACCATTGCAGACAATTGTGTTTGTGGGTGAGGGGTCGCCATCGACAAAGCTGCTATACACAGCACCGCCACTTGGGCATTGAGCGAGGCTTGCTTGGCTGACGGATAAATGAGCGGACGCTCCGTTGGAGCCGTTGCTACCGTTTTGTCCGTCTATTCCGTTGCAAAGTGTGGTGATCGAGCTCAATGTTTCGAGCGCGCCAAGAAGCCCGTCATTATCTTTGTCGACAAAGGTTTTTAAAAGCGATCCACCGGCTGGGCAGGATGCGGGTGGGGCGTTTTCAACTATCAAACCAGCGCCAAAGCCTTGAGAGCCTGGGCTTCCATTGCATATTGAGGATTTTGAGAGCACGGGTTCATCGTTTTGATCGAAGCTGCCATCAAGGTCGAGATCCTTAAAAGTGACAACTGTGGTTCCGCCGTAAACACATTCTAAAGAGGTGGCCGCTTGGAGGCTGATTTCAGTGGGTGGATTATTAGAGCCGGTGTCGGCAAGTCCGGGGCCTGTTGAAGGAGCGCTGAGTCCTGTGCCACCACCACTTACGGTTGAACTTTTACCGCAAGAAACAACTAACAAAATGAATAGAAGGAAGACGGGGTAGATAAAGGTGCTTTGATTGAACAGGGTGCTGTGTTTGCTTTTGGAGTTGGAGAAAAGATCCGTTTTTCTCATATTAGGTCCTCTGTTAATTAGACACCTCAAGAAATACTTAAGGTTAAATCTTAGACTGTGCGACGCAAAGAGTGGGTGCTGAGAATGGCCGATAGAGAAAGGGTGCCTCGATTGAATGCCTGAGGGCTAGACTCCTGAATAAATTGAGTTTTTTGGATGAGCTTTAGGACTTTGCCACTCTTAACGTCGCACAGTTATAAAATCTTTAGGTAGAGGGCGTCGAAACATTCGTCTCCATTGTGTTTAAGGCTAGCGGTAAAATTTTCAGGAAGTTTTTTTTCATCAAAAACAACTTTGAGAATTTCACCAGTTTTGGGGCAGGTTGCGTTGCCTTGGTAGCCCTCTATGACTTTTAGATTTTTTATTATTTTAATTTGATATTGATGTCGTTTGTAAGAATCTCGATCTTTTTGAGAGGCGCACTGAAAGGGACCTTCACCTAAGGGCATGCTTGCGATTTCATTTCTTAAGATACTTTGAAGTCCCAAATCCTTTATTTTTTTAGCTTCAAGATGGCACTCAGGACTGGGTGGTATAGGAGAGGAGCTGAGATTAATTGAAATCAAAAAAATGTTGAGTACAACAAAAGAAAAATATTGCATGGACTTATTCTAACTCAAAAAATAAAAATTAAACGTTTATTTAACGTCGTTCAGAGTTGGGCCTAAAGTATTTTTAAACCAAGCTCTTGGAACAATATTTTTTTCAACGAGTGCTGACTCACACGCTTGAATTGGAGCGTGAATGTTTTGTTTGGCAATTGGCACTCTTCGAGCCACCCAATCAAAAGTTTTTCGTCGACTCACTCGCAAGTGTGGAGCTGATTGGCGGCGTTTGTAATCCATTCGTTCAGAGTGATCGATCACACGTTGTACCCAATCTGGACCCCTGGCTAATTGATATCCAGTATAGTCTTCGTAAAGTTTTTGAAGTGGGAATAAATGTTCGTAATAATCCTGTAAAAGAGGGTCGAGCACGGTGTAGAGCGGCATTCCATCGGGCGATCCGTAGCTCACTTGCGAATTTTTCAAATCAGGCGAGGCTGGTTTGTTGATAGTGTTGTAGGGAATAACTTCTTTTCCCGCACGTTTGTTAATATAGCGGGCCAGTTCGTAAACTTCTGATTTCCAGAGATCTGCCAAAATTCCGAGACCACCTTTGTCGTCTCCTCCAAAGGTAAAATATCCCATAGCGTATTCGGTTTTATTTCCGGTCACTGCAACGGTGTAACCTGGAAAGCGATTGGCAATTCCATTGAGAATGGTCATTCTAATTCGTGCCTGTGTGTTTTCATCAATAGTGGCTTCTTCGACCCAAAATTTTTCGCCAAAACTATTTTTAAAAGCCGCGTGAGCTTCTTCGATGGAAATTGTGTGCATATTAGATTCTGGAACACCGAGATGTCGGATTAATGCAAAGGCGTCACTTTTGCTGTGATCAGGAGAGTATTTGCTCGGGAGCGAAACCGCTATGAGATTTTCCGGACCAATGGCCATGCTCACTAGAGCGGCTACCACTGCAGAATCAATTCCTCCACTCACACCTAAAACAAAACCTTTAGATCCAGTTCGGCGAACATATTCTTGTATGCCTGAAAGCAATGCTCGTAAAACAACTTCAGCTTCTTCGGGATGTGTGTCCATTCCAAGGGAATCTTTAATGACATTGATGGGTAAATCTTTTCCGGGGCCTTGGGGAAATTCCACTAAAGCATAATCACGCATGAACATCGCGAGACGATCAACGGTTTCTCCTTTTGAATTTAAAATAAAAGAGCGACCATCGTAAATGACTCCGTCGGTAGCGCCACTCATGCCGTTCCAAATAAAAGGAGCGTTGAGTTTTCTTGCAACGTCAGCGTGAATGTTTTCGCGATAAGCTTGTTTGTCTTGTCCGTAGGGGCTGGCAGAAAGTGATAGGGCTAAATCAACGCCTTTTTTGGCGTAGATATCAGCAGGACTTTTTTTATAATAACGACGAGGTCCTTGCGGGCCAGAAAATTTATCTTCAAACCACCAGTCTTCACAGATGGCCACTCCAATACGGTAACCTTTAAAGTACCAGGCTTTGGCTTTTTCTCCGGCGTGAAACCAGCGAGCATCGTTGTAAACATCGTAATCGGGTAAAAGCATTTTTGCGTGACGATAAGCCAGTTTGCCGTCAACAAAAGCACTGGCAACATTCTGCAAAGGTTTTCCCCAGCTTGATGCGCTTGGGGCAATGTGGCCTAGTAGTAAGGCTGTAGATTTTCCCTCAGTCATTTTTTGCATGCGTTCGGCAAATTCTGCGGCTCTTTGCCAAATCTCAGGACGTTGAAGATAGTCGCCATAAGAGTAACCTACGTCAGCTAATTCGGGAGTGATTAAAATATCGGCGCCATCCTTAACGGCACGCTCATAGGCAAGTCTGATTTTATTTTCATTATAATCGAGGTCGCCAGCAATGGGGTCAAATTGGAGCATGGCTATCTTAAGAGGTTTATTGTTTTTTTCTTTCGCAAAACTTTGAAATACAAATGCGCTCGTTAAAAGGTTTGAAATTAATAAAACGTCAAAAAACAGATGAGAGAATTTCGTTAGTTTCATAGGGAGCAACCTTTCTGTAGAAGGGTCGTTTTTTTTAACACGGAGTCAAAGGAGGGTCTATTAATTTAAGAAGTTTTTAGGGTATTCTAGATGCTTAAAAGCGGAGGGATATCAGTATGTTAAAAAGTAAAATAAAATTAATAACACTTAGTTTTCTTTCATTAGCGCTTAATGGAAGTCTTTTTGCCAAAGGGCGAGCGGAACGTCGCGAAGAGCGAAAAGAAAACCAAGAAGAAAGAAAAGAAAATAGACAAGATCGTCGTGAAGATAGACAGGAAAATCGCCAAGAACGTCGCGACGAGAGAAAAGAGAATCGCGAAGAGCGAAAAGAAGATAGAAAAGAAAACAGAGACGAAAGAAAAGAGAATCGTAAAGAACGAAGGGAAGATCGCAAGGAACGTCGCGAAGACCGAAAAGACGATAGCGATAGCTCAAGTGATACAAGCACTGAAACTGAGAGCGATTAATTTTGAAAAAGCTTAAGAGGGGCTTCTGTTTTGGGAATTTATTTTTAATAATCTGTTGTTGGGGCAATGCTAATTTTCGACCCAGAATTAAACCCAAAACTCGCCCCTCTTCAATTTCTTTGAGTGGAACATGGTATCAGCAACGAGAGAGCACGGCGTCTGCTTCTCTCAAGTTGGGCATCGATGAAGTCTATCAATTTCGCGGTGGCTTTGCCAAAACCGCCAGTCGATCTACAGAAGAAACGTGGATGATTAATGCTGGTTTGGGTGCAAGATTTTCTAGAATTAATTCAATGGGTGTGAATTTTAGTTTTGAAAAAGTTGATGTTGATTTTTTTGCACCAGGATTAAGAGTCAATTTTAAACGTAAGTTAAGTGATGAATTTCGAGGCGGATTATCTTTGGGGGCTAAAAGATACAATGATCGTATGCAACAACTGGCTGCCGGAGGCTTTGATTTGGGTTTGTCGCTAGATTGGGAGTTTTTTGAAAGCTTCCTCCTTTACTCTGAGGGGTCCATTTCAAAATACAATGATCCTTTTTTAATACTTTCTTATCTCACGCTTCCCGCGGCTTCTGTATCTTTAGGCTTATCGAAAGAATTTGATTCTTTTTCGATTTTTACAGAAATACAGAGACGCAGTTTCTATAAAAATTCGCGGAAGGCCCAGAGTGCAGCTTCTCTTGGCTTTGATTGGGAATTCCTTGAAGGTCTCTCTGTTGGCTTAGAGGGTAGTAGTCTTCCTTCATTCACAGCAAGTGCTTCTTATACTTGGTAGTTTATTAAATATTCTCAAAACTTGGCATTTGATTATGGGTTTAGTATCAACTTTTTTTGGTGAGAGTAGGATTTCTTCAATTTGTAGTGCTAATTTTTTCAGCACATTTTTCAGCACATTCTCGTTCAGAAACTCTTATTCAAGTCATTACAAATCGATCTGTTGAAGCCAAGAAAATTCAAATTAGAGGACGTTCTGAATTTGGGTTACCTGAATTAAACTCAACTGAATTAGAAAACATTTGGGAACTAGGCTTGGAACTTCTTCGATATAAAGATGTGAAATTAATAGTTGAGAATTTAAGAAAGCACTTAATAAATTCAAAAAAAAGTGGCTATTTAGAGAAATCAGAGCGGAAATCACTCTTTCTTTTTAGAATGCGTCTCAAATATATAAGAAGTTTGTGTCAAGTGATTTGTCGTTCTTCCTCTTTCCCTGATGATATTCATGATTGGGCTCGGGATTTAGGACGACTGCTCGATTATGATAAGAATGATAATTCCGAAGGAGTTCAAGTTTATTCACGGAGACTCTTTGAAGAATTAACATATAGGAATTTTAAGAATTTATATATAAAACTTAAAAAAGCAAAACTAAGAAATGGTTTAGAAACTTGGCAAGAAACTTTTAGAAATGAACTTGTCCGAGTGTCTGATCGTAAAAATATTTCATTAAAAGAATTTCATGAATTGAGAAAAATGCTCGATCGACAATTGGCCTTAATGGAAGCTCTCAGAATTTATAAACCACAGGTCTACAATCGTACGCTTTACAATAAAGTTTTACGACTTCATCGCCGTATGGGTAAAATTCACAATGTGTATGTGGGAGACGTCTGCCAGGGGGTGCTGCTTTATTCACAGGTAGAATTCGAATGGTCGGATTTTTTTAGAGACGAAATAAAAGAAATTCTTAAATTTTTTGATTAATTTATTTTAAGTATTTTTTAAGTAAATCTCATTTCTTTATTGAATTTGCTTTAGTGGGGCTTTTGGGGGTGAGGCTTATGGAACGGCATTTCCCTCTTTAATGTGTCTGTTAACAGCTTGGTTGTGTTCAATGGCTTTTCTGAGCTCGTCTTCAGTATTGGATAAACTTTCATTTATTGTTTTCAATTCAGTTTCGAGTTGTGCGATTTTATTTTGAACTTCTTGAATTTCACTCTGAATAAATTCAATGACAGATTTTGATGAAGGTGTTTTATCGGGATTGGGTTGTTCTCCTAAGCCCCAATCACCTATTCGTAAATACTTCTTGTCGAATTCTGCCGCCCATTCAACGGATACGCTTTCAGACATGACAAATTTGGCTCGCACGTGGTCTAATACATATCTTTTTTGAGCGGGCTCTAAATTCACAAATATTGAGAGACTTCTAAAATATAGCAGCCAGGCTCCGGTCCAATTGCTCCATCGGCGTTTAGCAATGTTGTGAGAATCCCAATGTCCTTTTTCTTCAAATTTCGCAAAATCTTTTGAAGCAATTCTTGGGAGTATCAGATCAACAAACTCCAAAAAATCCTCTGAGGATATTTGGCGGCGATATTTCGCGAATATTTTACGGATTTCGATGGCGTTTTCAGGATGAGGATAGAAGTAATCTGATTTTAAATTGCCTAGTGTCCATAAAACTTCAATCATAAATACGCTTTTGTTGCTTCTTTCCACTTCAATTTTCAATTTTGTTTTAAGTTCTTTTTCGTTGGTTAAATCGGATATTTGAGTTTTAATACTTTCAATAGTGAGCTCAGTTTCAGATTTCTTGTTTTCTAATTCTTTAACTTTATTATTCGCTAGGTTTTGCGCTTCTAATTGTCTCGATAGAAAGTCAATCTCCTTTTTTAAGATATCTTGAGTGGAGGGCGAGTAGTTTTCCATTTTGTCAGGTGTGGCTAAAGCTTTTAGTCCTTGAAGGTGAAAAGATTTTAAAAAACGCAGTATGATAAATTCAATGTATCCGATTTTAAATTTTGAGTTATCTGCAATAGATTGACGTCTATAAAATTCAAAGTTTCTTTCCCAAATATCAGATTCAGCAAAATAATGTAATGGTGTTTCTTCTAAATTAATGAGTCTGGATTCATGTTTTAAGATGGGGAGATCTTTTCTTGGAATGTGTCCTGTAACACTAAAGTGAGATGATCTATATGATTTAAACCATCCTGAAGCAAATTGATTAAAGTGATTGTAAAAGTAGCTAGGTTTAAATTGGAGCAGCGCTAAAATTGCAAATTGTAAACGATACAAAGCAGGGTCATATTTTCTAAAGCTAGTCCACTCATCAATCATTTTGGTGTAATCCTTTTCAGGAATTTTTAAATCTTTGCTTCTTTTTTCGGTATATTCAATTTTTAACTCTTCTAATAAATTGAGTATTCGTTCGCTGGTATTTTGAGTGATTTCCATTTTTTTTTCATGGGAAAGCTTTGAGAAGTCTTCAATTTTCTCACGACACTTTGTTAGATTTTCTCCTAAGTTAAATTGACGACTGAATTCAATGTTTACAATGTGGGCCACTATTCCAGTTTTAAAAATCAAAGTACCTTCAACTAGGGCATTGATTTCGCGGGCCAAGATTTCAGGCTTTTCATCGAGTTGTTGGCTCATTCCACCGAGTAATGATCTTGCAATGTCTTCAATGGACATTTCATTCGTAACACTGAGTGAGTTCTTCGAGTCAGTTTGTGAAGCTAGGATAAGTGATTCTTGGCAGGCTCTTTGTGCGAAGAGTGTGAGAGAACTTGCTTCGTCGTTTTCTGCATAGGTTGAGCTTGCAAGCAAAGTTATGCCTAAAATACTTAGTATAAGTGAGTGGAGCCCGCGCATGGGTGGCGAAATTAGGTATAATAATGCGCCATGTCAAGGGCTAAGCTTAGCCATTCAGGCCTTAGAGTCTTTTAATTGTGGTGCTGCTGTTTATGGGGGTTAGGATTAAGTCCCCATTTTTATTGAAATCAAACTTAATATAACCTTCGTCAATCGATGATGAGCATTTAAAATTGAAATCCATTTTTTTTAATTGTTTGGCTGAGTAGTTAAATCCAAGGTTTTTATATAGTTTAGTAATTTTCAACTGATCAACAGGGCTTAAGTCTTTGAGTAGCAAGGTCATTTTTCTTTCTTCTTTTGAACTTCGTAAATATTGAATGATTCCCTTTTCAAAATTGTAGGCCACTTCAGTTTCGGTCACGGCCTTAATAACGGGAGCTTTGTAATTTTCAAAACCTGAATACTGACATTCGGTTTCAATGCGGACTTTGTTTTCGCTGTATTCAATAATGGCGTTGGCTGTGTAGCTAATTTCTGAGCTTAAATTCTGATTTTCATTTTTTTGTTCATAACGACCATAAATCATTTTTGCATTTCTGGCAGATTTACTAGCGCATGAGGAGATTAAGGCAATAAAAACTAATTTCCTAAATTTCATGAAAGTCTAATCTCATAGCTTTTAGTCGCGGTCATTAAAAATCATCAACGTGCAGAAGGGTTGGGGGTTTCTGCACGTTGAATCTAGGGTAGGACTAATTTTTTGCTTTTTGAATGATTTCTAAAAGAGTTTGGGTGTGGTCTAAGAGAATTTTATCATCGAGCAATTTGTTGGCTTCACTCAAATTGGCATAAGCCGTAAATTGTTGAAGAGCGGCCACTTCTTTTTCCTCGAGGCTGGCGGCTTCTGAACTCACGAGAGCTTTTTCAGAGGCGCTGATAACGTCTTCAATTGGAAGTGAGTAAAATTGATCTTTGGGAATTCCAAATTTTTCTAAAACTTCTTGCACCTTCCAAGAAGCATCTTTCATCCATATGTAATGAATTTCAGTGGAGAGTGCTTCAACTTGCGAGGCACTGACTTGAGTGTTTTTCTCGCTCGTCATTTTGCTCACCAAATTTGCAAGAACTTTTGCGTAACGCTCATGAACTCCGTTGAGCTTTGTATGAAGTGGCGCAAATAATTTTGAGGGATCTTGGTTGATGTTTTGTTCTAATTGCATAGGGTTTGAATCTGGAACAATTCTGTAGCCGTTTGCTTCTAAAAATGCGGCCCTTTCTGGGCCGGCAGGAATGCTTTGAACTTTTGCAACGAGCTCATCACTTTTAGTGCCTTTGGGAAGCGGTTTGTATCGAGCTTCATTAATGTCCTTGCCTGCCTTCTTTTGATTGCTTTGATATCCGGCAACCCAACTCAAGTGGCCCTTATCGAGCATTGATTGAGCAAAGCTGCTTAGACTGCTGGAGACTTCAGTCGCGCTCAATTCTTGCGCTGTATTCAAAATTTCAACAATAAGCTTTTGGGTTTCATTATTGATGCCTTCACGATCCAAAAGGTCGCTTTGGCATGTCGATCCAAAAATTAAAGGACAAATTGTGAGTAGGGTGAGGGGTAGCAGGAAACGCTTCATTGTGACTCCTTTGAAGCATTGAGTTATAGGGTGGTCTTTACGTTTGTACAATTAAAATTGTACTAAAGTACAAATTAATAAATCTTACATTTCTCTAATGCGTTTGAAGGCGCGACACGGGCAATTGACACGGTGAGGCATGGGGTTTAAGTCCCTAGCGTGATCATGGGAAAATTTAGATTCTTAGCTATGCTTGGCTTAGCTTCTGCCTTTTTATTTGCAGAAGATTCAAAAAATCATCTTCTTGAAAGTGCTGATAGCCCTGTATTGGCTTTTGGGGGTAGCTTTAGTCCGCCCACTGCGCGCATTCGCATGACATCGTTT
>JAGNHS010000029.1 GCA_018001635.1 Pseudomonadota bacterium
CTTCTTAACTGCTGGTGCGGCCAAAACACTTGTATTCTATAAAAACCCTCCCGTTGTTGAGGACTCCTATTTGCCTTTCGAAACGGCTAGCGGACAAATCGCCTCGCGCGACGCTGAAGGCGGCATTCGAGAAAAGGTCGAGGGCTTCTGGCGTGCAAACGTAGAAGGACTCAAAGCTCTTCATCCCGCTCGCTCTGATATTGGTGGCGTCTACATGCGCGGCTTTATCAGACGTTTAGGCACCATCCAGTTCTCAATTATTATGGCTTTAGTTTTTAGAATGATGATCGGCGGCGCCGACCTAGAAATGGCCACTCGTGGTTTCCTC
This sequence comes from Pseudomonadota bacterium, assembly GCA_018001635.1. Lineage (GTDB taxonomy): Bacteria > Bdellovibrionota > UBA2428 > UBA2428 > UBA2428 > JAGNHS01. The sequence goes on from JAGNHS010000029.1 coordinate 329, forward strand.
TATTCCTGGATTGCTGGTCTTTGGTATTACGGCTGGCCATGGGACATGATTTTCTGCGCTATTGAAGGCGAAGAAGACAAGCTCAAAGAATTCTCTAGTGAATTCACTGCCGCCAAAGAAAAAATTGCTCAAGGAATTCGCCTTAAAGATGATGCTCTTTTAGGCCAAGGCTATGAGTCTCTCTTTGCTCTTCTGCAAAAGAATCCTAAATTTAAAGAATCTGCAGCCAACGAAGTAGATTCTGAATCTTTAGAAATATTTACAAAAGATCCTGATGGCCAAAATGCCATTCAAGCCATCGTTAACTATGCAAAGGCACTACAAAGCAAAGAAAATAAAGATGAAAACATTGCACAAGCCAAAGAAGCTTTAAGGGCTCTTTACGAAGGAGAGTTGCCTGACGATGTTATCAAAGAAGTCTTTAGATCTTCGGGACAAGAGTTATTAGAATATGCCATTCAAAATCCCCCCTCAGCGACTAAAGCTAATCCTAATTACTCTAAGTTTTTAACTTGGGTGGCCGCCATTTCAACTACAATTATGGCCGTTCCAATGTCGGTAAAATCTTTCCACCCTGAAGAATTAACCAATGGATACATTGCAAGTTGGGCTGCAGTATCCGTGGCTCTCTATACAGGATTTAACGCTTTCTTAAGTGCTAAGGGTTACGCCAAATTACAAAGCAAGTTTGCCTGGATCAGAAATCTTTTTGCTAAAAAGTCTAATTCTGACAGCAACTCAAGTGATCAAAGCAATACAACTGGAGCGGCTTCAGCAAATTGCGAAGAGCCACTTGTAGACACTAAAGAACCCGATAAAAAATAAGGAAAATTTTCGAAAAAAAAATTCACCGCGTTCTTAAAGTTTCTTTACAAATTTGTGTAAATGTTCTTAATACGATATTCCCAAAGTTCTGAATTTTTAATGGGAAGGAGCCTAGCACTTAAGAGGTGAAAGTCGGGAGAAAATATCAATTTTCATTAGTTGATTTGGCAACACAAAGCCGTAATCCATTCACAAAGCTCTTAGCTTGGATTCTTTGCCTACTGGTGCCTTTGCCCAGCGGGGGATTCTTAGTTCATGCTGCTGACCCACAAACACCTTCGACTCAAAGCACTCCTCCCCCTCAAGAACTTTTCCAACCAGAACTCCCTCTCACCTACCCAACCTTTGATGAAGTTTTTCTAAAATTATTAGAAAAGAAACAAAGAGACGCAGGAATTCAAAAAACTCAACTCGCCATTGATGATGGTCTTAATCTTATTGAAGCTGGTAAAATCGATCAATTAGAGCCCGAACGCCGAGATTTCTTCCATTTAGGCGAGCAAAAACTGTTTATAAACGACCAAGAATATTCCCTTAAAAATGATCAACTAGAAATACCTCTAGTCAGTTTTAATAAAATTGAAACGTCTTATAATTCTGAAAATCGCGTTTTGTCTTTTTTAGCCATCAAAAACGGAAGGGTCACTGCCCGACATGAAATTCATAATATAGATGTGGCCAGTTTTACCGAAGACGACGAACACTTGCTCATTTTAAACTCTAAAGGACAACTCTCTGCCATTGATAAGTTTATTTTAAGCAGAGTCTCTCTCTTTAAGGCCCCCATTCCCATTTTTCAAAATTTAGCCAAAGACATTCCTGTCAAAACTGAAGAGGGCTATCAACTTAAAATCAATTTTCGGCATCCAGGTTTCAAACCCTTTGAAGAGCTCGATTCCGATCACCCCGATCACGATAAAATCATTCTTCCTAAAAACGACAATGGGGAACTGATCATTTCCTCTAAAGACACCTTAGTGTATTCAGAAAATTCTCAAGGAGATCGCCATTTACACGCGATCCTCTCAAAAAATGTCACTTATGAAAAAGTTCAAGAAGGCATCCTCATGCTTTCATGGTTAGGATTTCTAGCCTACCTCAACCTAGCTCCCCCCGAAGAACAGGCCGAGCTCGTAGAAACATGGCTCAGCCAAAGACAGCTTCCATCCTTAAGCTCTCTCAATAAAGACGAACGCGGAGCTATTAATAGTTTCTCACCCTCAACACTTTCTCAGTTTCTTGGTCGATATAAAGCCACTGAGCTTCTTAAGAAACGTAATTTTGACCTCGTAAGACCTGATGAATGGCAAAAGCAATTCGATGAAATCAGTGGCTTTGCCAAAGCTCAACTTGAATCAAAGCACGATAGAAGCGGATTTAAACATAGTGAAGAGTTTATAGAAAAGCTTGATCAAGAATCTCAGAACAACAAAAACTACGAGGAAACTTGGATATCTGTTGTCGGGCAAAGCGAGAAAGCCAATATCGCTCGTAAAGCTAGAAAAGCGTTTATGGGCCTTGGAACAATGCTGGGTTTAGGGGCCGTCTCACTTTTAGGATATCAAGCCGCTCCAGAAAACATCAAACAAACATTCGATTATGCCAAACAACTTCAAATCATGAATTGGATCTATAGTTTTTGGCCCTCCGACATCTGGGCCAATGCTGAATATAGGCTTCCATTAATTATGAGTATCACGTGCCTCATCGGCACCCTCCCCCTTGGACTTTTCTTATCTTGGGCTAGTGTTCCACTTCTGCGAAATTTTGCGAAATGGACACGAGGATGGGCCCCCAAACTCAGCGCACTTCTACAAGAAAAGCACGATATTTATGCAGAAATGGGAGTCAGCAAAAGAATTTTAACCGTAGGCATGCGTGTCTGCAGCTGGATCACCCTTCCCATACAACACGCCATTCTCGACAAGGCATTTCGACAAAAATTTCTTTTTCCAGCCATTAGACGAGGCATAAATCCATTTAAAAAAATCAACAAAAACTCTGAGCTTGGTAAAATACTTAAACTCGAACACAATCACCTTGCTGGATTTAATCTTCCTGGATCCACTAAAAAATCTTCCGAAAAGGAAAAGATACTTTTAGCTCTTTCCCTTCAAAAAAAGAATGCTGAAAGACTCTCCAATCTTTTCGCACTCCTAATTATTAGTGAAAAATACAAAGTGAGCCCTCAAAAACTCTTAGACTTTATGTCGGGCGAAAATCAAAACAAAGCCGTAAAGGAATTTTTAGAAAATTCTGAGTCTCAAACGGAATGGCTCGAACTCAAAAGCCGAATTGCATCAAAACTTTTAAAACACGACGAATTGGCATCTGGACAAATTGAAGAACTAGCTCCCGACCAATTCGCCAAAATGTTTAAAGAGTCTCTGGATCTTTCTGAGAGTCTGTCAAAGAGAAACTCATTAAAATTGAAATGGGACAGATTCCTATTTGCTTTTTCAAATAAAAGCAAGAGCATGACTAATCCTTTGATCACTTGGATGGCTGATCACGGAAAATTTGAACATGAGTTTTTAAAAACTGCTATTCCAAGTGATTTCACCACTCGACAAGTCAGCTGGGCCTATATGATCGATCAAGGACTCACGATTTTCTACTCTAGTTTTTATGGTGCGCGTGCAGACGTCACAAAACTAGCCGACCCCGCTCAAGCTAAAACTTTAGCGGCTGATATTCATGGAAACATCTTCAACTTATACACAAACCGTGAACAGCTTTATGATGTTGTCTACAACGGAATGGACCACCTCATAGGATCTTCCTCAAACAACACCTTAGTTTTTTATCAAGACATGCCTTTTGCAGACTCCAATTACCAACCCTATGAAAGCGCAAGCGGGGCCTTAGCGAGTCGAAATTCAGCAGGAGAAATTCAAGAAAAGGCCGAAAGCTTTTGGCAAAGTGTTAAAAATGGAATTAGTTCACTCCACCCCAAACGCTCTGACCTTGGCGGAGTTTATGTAAGAGATTTTGTAAGTCGACTGGCCTGCGTCCATTTTTATGTTCTCTTAGGATTTTCCATTCGCCTCACAGCAGGAGGCCAAGGTTTTGAAGATGCCGTTCGAGCCTTTTTATACACATTCATCTCAACAAATTGGGTCTACAATTGGCCTTGGAAACTTATTTACGTAGCAACTCAAGGCAACGAAGACAAAGTCAAAGCTTTTAATACAAGCTTTATTGAAGCCAAAGAAAAAGTAGCTCAAGGAATTCGGCTTAAAAACGACACCCTTCTCAGCGAAGGTTACGACTCTCTATTCGGTCTCATGCTCAATGATCCAAGTTTTAAAGAAGAGTTTACGGATTCACTTTTAAAAAATGATGAATTCCAAAAAAATTTAAACGATGAAAAAACACGACCTTATTTAGAAGCTGTGAGAGACCTGCTCTTTGCTCGACAAGAAAAAGACGCTTTAGCCACTGAAAGAGCTGAGCAAAGACTGTTAGAGTTTTTTAAAAACGAAAACATTCAACTCAGCGGAGATGCGCTTTTAAAACACGCCATATTCAATCCACCCCAAGCTACAAAAATCAATCCATGGTTTCAAAAGGCCCTCATTGCGGGCGCCTCGATTTTAACCACGGCATTAGCCGTGCCCTTAGTAGACAAATCGTTTCGCCCCGATGAACTCACCGGACAATTTTTACTTTCAAATGCCGCACTTCAGGCTGGCCTTTATGGTCTTTTTTATATTCTTCTTGGAAAAAAACCCTACGAATATGTGAGCAAAAAAATTAAAAGTGCAACAAAGGCCGTTGCTGAACCTCTTTCAAAAGCTTTTTGCAGCCAAAAACTATTACCTTAGCTTATTTTTAAACTCGACATATTTTGCATTATTTCACCTCATCCTCTTGATGAAGTATTGTGCGCTAAGAAACGGGCCTGGAGTATTTAGCATAAAAGCTATTAGTACCTATAAAATCAAGAACTAGAGCATCTTGGGGTGAGCGATGGGGCATAGCCCCAAGCTTCAGGGGTCGCCCAAGCCGCTCTAGTTCTTGATTTTATAGGTTTGAATTGATTTCCAGGCCCGTTTCTTAGCGCACAATACTTCTCAAGAGGGGGCGGATTAACGTGAAATAGGTATAGTGACAGGCCCCCAATTACTAAAAGAAAGAGTCATGTCGGCTGAAAATATTCCGTAAATACTTTTAAGAGGCTGGGTGGCTTCGAGACTTCTTTTTCGCCAATAAGAAAAACGTGCACTCGCCAACTGAGGATTCATCGCCGCTGTAAATGAAGGTCTAAAACCTGAATCTAAAGTGGCCGACAATGTGAATTGAGGAACCCAAAGTATACCTCCAGAATGCAAATTCTTTGATTCTAAAAATGTTTTAAGATTCCAATTCATTTTTTGATTTTCGTCAGGAAAAATTCGTAAACCAATAATCTTTTCCATCAGCCAAATTTCATTAGCTTCTAGTTTTTTAGACTCCAATTCCTCATCGGATTTTTCCCACCCTAAAAGTACAAGGAGTCCATAATCGGACATTTCTTCATGTGAAGTCACACCATTCAAAGTAGAATCAATAGTAGTTTTACCAATGACCCTTTGAACTATCGCCTTCATCTCGACGACACCAAATGAACAACGCAAAACGGTCTCATATTAAGACTTCTTCTAATAAAACGAGAAAGTTCTTCTGAAAGATAAGACTCACTTTGAGGATCCGACAACGAAAGTCCTTTTTCTGTTTTTATTTTTTGCCGAATAAAAGATTCCACATCATTTTTAAGATCATCATATGGAGCTCGACCCGCCATATATTCAGGGAAAACACCATGCACGCTCACTCGAATAGAAGCTATGCCATCCACGCTAACAGCAATCATTCCATTGTTTGCCATTTGTTTTCTTTGCCAAAGAAAAGGATCGCGACTTGGAGCTATGAAATTTTCAAATCTAAGCATTTTCGGAGGATGTTCTTCTTTTAAAGGATAAAATTGATTCTTTTTCCATTCACCATCACGATACGAAAAATCAATTTCATCGCAATTCTCAAGAGTAAAAAGATTCATTTTCATATCGGGCCAATGCGAAGCACATGTAGACGCCAACTCGGCACAGAAGCTCATCTGATAAACCTGTCCATGAATTGGAATAAAATTACGGGGCTTCAATAAATCGACAAGAGTGCGAAGTTCTGCACGTCGAGCATGCCCACTGGCATGTATTGGACCACCCGCAGCTGTCTTAGCATGATCAGCCCATAGAACTTTTGCGCCCTGTCGCATGAGATCGTTAACTAAGCGCTGAATCATTCTTTCATTTCCAGGAATGACCTTACTACTAAAAAGAACAAGATCCCCTTCATCTATTTTTAGAGACTGATGAGAATCATCCGCAATTCGACTCAAAACACTGCGAATTTCTCCTTGTGAACCAGAACAAATGATCAATTGTTTATCTTTAGGATAATGATTGATCATTTCAACATCAACTAATGTTGAATCATGAAAATGAGGCATTTTTTCATATAAATTTAAATCCATGGATAAGCGATGAGCCGTTTGGAGTGACCTTCCAGCAACAGCCACTTTTCTTCCTAAGCTTTCAGCCACCTGAATTAAACTCGCAATTCTATAAACATTTGAAGAAAAAAGAGTTACAAAAATTCGATTTTTTCTATTCTCTAAAACATTTTTCAAAAACGGAATAATATCTCTCTCGGAAACTGACTGGCCTTCCCGATCCGCATTGGTCGAATCCATCATTAAAAAATCAGGACGCTCTTCTCCAAAAGTTTTGAAAATACTTAGTGGTTTTACTCCGTCCTCAAATTCATTAAGATCTATTTTAAAATCTGCGGAGTGAAATATTTTCAAATCTTTTCCATCAGTTTTCCACAAAAAAGACAGGGCGCAGGAATCAGGAGTGCTATGTCTGACTTCAACAAAAGTGACAGAGATGTCTCCAATTTCGAGCGTAGAGTTAAGCTCAACACTTTTAACTTTATCCAAATGATGACGCAAATCGGGATATCGATCATCCATCATTTTTTCACGAATTAAAGCCGCTGCAAAAGGTGGGGCATAGAAAGTTGGAGCCTTAACTTTTAAATAATCCACCAATGTAAACAAATGAGGAATAGCGCCAATATGATCTTCATGAGCATGTGTGATTAACCAAGCCTCGGGCTCGGTCTTTAAAAATTCTCTAAAATCAGGAAAGAGGGCTTCAATTCCAAAGTTGTTCGTATCAGCAAACAAAACACCGCAATCAATTGGAATAGTCTTTCGACCAAATCGATAAAGCATGCAATTCATGCCAACTTCACCCAGCCCACCTAAGGGCTTTATCGAAAACTCTTGGCTTTTATCTGGCATTGTTGTCTTTGCTCTCAATAACATCTGGCAAGCTTTCGGGCTTCTCGTCAAGTATCACCTTACGATTATAACTCGCCAGGGCTTGTCCAAAATAATTTTCCCAACGTTTTAATCCTGCGGCACTTCTTTGTTTGGGATCATTTATAAGCACCGAGAAGGCTAACATTTCCCCACCCTTACTTTGCACCACACCCACCAAAGTCGAAACTCCATCAATAGTTCCTGTTTTTGCTCTGAGTTTTCCAAAAGCTTCGGTTCCCTTCATTCTCTTCTCTAAGGTTCCATCTTTTCCGGCAATTGGAAATGAAGACAAAAGTTCAGGTAAAACATCGAAATCCAGATACGCTGCATTAAGCAGCTGTATGAACTGATGAGCACTCATTCTATTAATACGAGTTAAACCAGAACCCGAAACAACTTTAAACGGTCCATAATTTATTCCAATTCGAGTGGCTTCTTCGCGGATCACTTCGAGACCCTTATCTGTTGTCCCTGGCTTTGATTTAAATTCTCGTCCTAATGTTTTTACTAAAGTATCCGCAATAAAATTATTAGAATATTTATTCATTAAAATAACGATGTCTCTTAGGGGAAGACTCCTAAAACTATAAAGCGACTTTGCATCCGATGGCGTTGCCTTTTGTAAAATTGTATTCCCACCAACAGAGACACCTTCACGCTCTAAATAATATTTAAAAGCTCTTCCAGCATAAACAGAAGGTTTGGTGATATTAAAAAATGTTCTTTGCTCACCTATGCCAAGGGGAATGCTTCCCTGGATAATAATTTTATCTCCATTTTTATCTTTCAAACGACTGGCCACTAATCGGTAGGCCGAACCACGTTTAGAGGTCGTAGCTTTATTAACAATATCTATATAGCCAGTGTCAGGATCGACATACACTTTAGGAGGAGCGCCCACTTTATCGGCAGGTCTGAAGTAAACAGTCGTTGTATTGTAATTAAAATTCAATCCACTGACGGGAGCATTGTAGGCACGATCAGTTTCAGTAGGAATTCTATTTTCATCTAAATGAATGGAATCAAAGGTTGAATCATCAACAATTATATTTCCAGTAATTTTTCTCAAATCCCATCTTTTGAGCGCTTGGACTAATAAATATAATCTTTCAGAAACTAAGTGCGGATCGCCCCCGCCCTTCAAATAAATATCACCCTGCAAAACACCGCCATTGAGCTTTCCATCGTATAAAACTTGAGTTTCAAATGTAAAATTTGGTCCTAAACGCTTGAGAGCGACAAGGGCTGTAAGCATTTTAATGGTCGAGGCTGGAGAGAGGGCCTCCTCTTTATTGGTTTCATATAAGGACTCCTGGCGAGATAAGGAAAAAACCTCAACCCCAATCTTCATCCCCTTCAATTCAGGGTCCTTAAAGATAAAAGATAACCTTTTTTGAAGCCCCTCATGAAATACATCTTTTTCTGCAAACAAATTGCAGCTAAGTAAAAGGGATAAAAACAATAGCAATGAAGCCTTCATTTAACCTATTAAAGCATATTTTCCTCTTCTTCTGGATTCTCGCTTCAACGTCTTGCAGCAAACCAAAAGTGATTGAAAAGGACACCCTCGTTATAGGGATAGAACAAGAAATTAAAAATTTTGATATCCGAACATCCTCAGATCAAAACGTCTGGAAGCTGACTCTTTTGACCACTCAAGCACTTTTAAGAATTACAGAAAATGGAGAACTGCTACCATCACTGGCTCTTAATTATTCAATTAAAAACAATAGAATACTCGAATTCGATTTAGCTACTGAGCAATTTTTTCACAACAAGTCAAAAGTGAGTTGCCTAGACATCCTATATTCTTATGCAGACTCAAAAAGACCAGGTTCCCGTCTTCTAAGCTATCTTGAAAAAGTTGATAAATATGAGTGTTCCAAGAAAAATCTTTTTAAAATATATTTAAAAGAGCCCATTGGGGAAATCTTTTTAAGAAGTGTCGCCCCAATGATTAGAATATTCCCCGAATCCATTGCCCAAAATGAGGCTGAATTCCAAAAACATCCCATGGGTAGCGGTCCCTACCAATTCATAAAAAGTGAAAAAGGGGAAGTCACCCTAGAAGCCTTTCCCCAATACCCACTTAAACTCCCATTTAAGAAAATTATTTTAAAGCCAATTCACTCTGCTCACACACAATTTATGACTCTAATTTCGAGTGACATTGATTTGAGTTGGGCCGCTCTTAACGACTCACTTTTACCTGACATTAAAAAATATAAAAATCTTAGAACCTATAAAGAAGCTAATAGTTTTCTTTTTTATATAGGCCTAAACTTAAAAGACCCTATTTTAAAGAATCGGCAAATTAGACAATACTTAGAGGATTCAACTCCCAAGCAAAAAATATTTGACGACAAAATATCTTCAAATGGATTTATAGCTAACGGATTTTTTTTAAAAAAACATTCCTATTATTTTCCAATTTGGTCGCCCCAAGTGCCTCAACAAGAAATCTCTCTAACACCTATTCGACTCAGCATGAACATACCCGCTCAGGAAGAGATTCAATCATGGGCGAAAGCTCTTCAGCAAGAATGGAAGGCTCGCAATATTATTCTTGAGATAAAAAGTTTTGAATTTGCACGTTTTATCGATAGTTTAAAAAGGGGTGACTACCAAAGTTTTCTATATAAAACTGACACCAAAGGGGATCCCGACTGGCTCTATCAAGTTTTTCATAGCAGCCAAACCCCACCTAGATTGAATCGATTTTACCTAAACTCAAAGCCTCTTGATTTGTTATTAGAAAAGGCACGCCCTCTAAAAGAGGGTCCTCAAAGAAAAAAACTCTACCAAAAGGCTCAAATTTTAATAAGTCAGGAAAAAGCTCTTATACCTCTGTGGTTCCCCAGCACGACTATCATTAGTAATGAAAAACTTAGCTCTTGGAACTCAGAAAAATTAAATTTAATCGATTTTTTAAGCGGATTTTAAAAAGAATCGTAAAAATCAATGTTTTTACAAGAAGACTAATTAGGCGAGCTGAAGATTTTAGCTTAAAATATAGATATGGCCGTACAAAATCTTCAACTTGAGCCTCTACCAATCCTTATAGTTGACGATGAGCCTCACGTTTTAAAAGCACTTGAAAGAGATCTTTCAGAAATCAACCAAGTAGAAACTTCCAACAACCCCGAAGAAGCTCTTCAAAAAGTAAAACAACAAGAATTCTGCGTTATCGTTTCCGATTTTAAAATGCCCCAAATGAACGGGTTAGATTTCCTGGAAGAATGTTCAAAAATTCGCCCCGAATCGAAGAGACTTCTTATAACTGGATATGACGACATGAGTGATATGCAAAAGATAGTCAATCGTGCCAAACTCAATGGGATTCTGCTTAAACCCTGGGAAAAAGCTCAACTGCAAGACTTTGCTAGCGATCTTATTCGGCAAAATTACATGCATAGAGAAAACTCTGAACTAAGACGGCTCGCTTGGTCGGACTCTCTTACAGGCATACCTAATCATCGATATTTTTGGGAACGTCTTGAATCTGAATTTTCTCGAGCGAAAAGATACAAGCGTGATCTCTCTTTAATCATGGCCGATATTGATAATTTTAAAAGTTTCAACGATAAGTTTGGGCATCAGCATGGCGATTTGATACTCAAAAAAGTAGCTCAGTGTATGGATGCTGCCAAAAGACAAATGGATACAGTGGCGCGCTATGGCGGTGAAGAATTCTGCATTGTTTTGCCCGAAGCCCAACACGAACAAGCGCTCCTTATTGCCCAAAGACTTCAAAAAGCTTGCCTTGATAAAACTGGCATTTCTTTGAGCATGGGTGTTTCTAGTTTCCCAAACCATGGAGACAGCACTACAGAATTACTTTATTGTGCAGATCAAGCGCTGCTATTGGCAAAAATGATGGGTAAAAATCAAGTGAGAAGTGCCCAAGAAATTAAAAGACCGACTACGGAAAAAAAATGAATCACACTCCGTGCTTTATCGCCACATCTTTAAATCCCCAAACAGTGTCTTCGAGTATTTCTTTAAATGAGCTTCCAGAGACAACTCAACAGCATCTTAAAAGTCTAAGAATTAAAGCCAACGAGACTGTAAATTTTCTCAACGGTCAAGGAGTGGTCTTTAAAACCCAATCGAATCTAAATAACAAAACACTTAGTTTTAATGTTCTAGAAATTAAATCTCAAAAAAAACTAGAACCTAAAATCAATCTCTATTTCTCACCACCCATAGGGAGTGCCTTAGAAGAAACGCTCATTCAAGCTTGCGAAATTGGGGTGAACAACTTCTATTTTCTTCGCTCTCAGCACAACCAATACAATCGCCAACATCTTTTCAAAAGCGAAAGACTTAAAAGAATCATTGAATCGGCGTGCACTCAATGCACTCAGCCTTGGCTCCCCGAACTCCATACTGAGTGGATCACACTAGACGAGGCCATGTCTCATGCTCAAAAATCTACGATCGTTATTGCTCAAGAGTCCTTAGCGGGGATAATAAAAACAGGTCAAACAAGGGAAAACTCTAAACTTTCAAACAAATATGAGTTTTCGCTTTTCATAGGGCCCGAGGGCGGCTGGTCACTAGAGGAAGAGTCTTTATTAGAGAGAAAATCCCAAATTTCCCTTTGTTTGGGAGATTTAATATTGAGAGTGCCAACCGCTGTTGTGGCTTCGTGTTTCTGGATTCGTTCTCATTTTGAAGGTTGACGCTCTTTAAATCTAAAGGCTAAAGTTTTTCCTGATGACATCTAAAATATATTCCATTGAGGACCTTTCAGAGACCTGTGCTCAATTGAGAAAAAATGGAAAAACCATTGTCAGCACCAACGGATGTTTCGACATACTTCACCGGGGACATGTGGCTTATCTTCAAGAAGCTAGAAAGCTTGGAGATTTTTTAGTGATAGGACTTAACAGCGATAAATCTGTAAAAAGCATCAAAGATCCCTCCCGCCCTCTTAATTCCGAATCGGATAGAGCTTTCATTTTATCAGCCTTAGAATGCGTCGATGCCGTTTGTATTTTCAATGAAAGCACCCCCATACAATTTCTCCAATCCATTAAAAGCCATATTCATGTAAAGGGCGGGGATTATAAACCCGAAAACTTACCCGAAAGCTCCGCCATAGCGCAATGGGGCGCAAAAGTTGTCATCATCCCCTTTGTCAAAGGTTATTCCACTACGGATTTGATAAAAAGAAGTCAGACCGTTAAATAGAATTAAAATATGTCGCAATTAGCTCTCGTTAGACACGGACAATCTGAATATAACTTGAAAAACCTTTTCACAGGATGGCTTGATGTGGAGCTAACTGAAAAGGGATTGTCTGAAGCGCATCAAACTGGGCTTCAATTAAAAGCACTCAACTTCAAACCTCAAATAGCTTACACCTCTGAACTTAAAAGAGCGCAAAAAACTTTAGACATAATACTAAACGACCTTAATTTGAAAAATCTACCCATCATTAAAAACCAAGCTCTAAACGAACGTCATTATGGCAAACTCCAAGGGAAAAACAAAAAGGAAACCGCTGAAGAATTTGGCGAAGAACAAGTTCATATTTGGCGAAGAAGTTTTGATGTGGCTCCTCCCGGCGGAGAAAGCCTAAAAGACACAGCCGCTCGAGCCGTTCCCTATTTCAAAAGCATTATTCTTCCTACACTGAGAGAGGGCAAAGACGTTCTCATTGTAGCCCATGGAAACAGCCTCAGAGCCCTCATTATGGAAATTGAAAAACTGAGTCCAGAAGAGATTCTTAAACGAGAGCTTGGCACTGGCGAAGCCACTCTTTACGACTTCAAACATTCCTCAAATGCCGACCAATTTAAATTATTAGAGGCCCATAAGTAATGTTACGAAAAGCCGTTCAAGATTTACTTTTAGGGCCTTCGCAAATATTCAACAATGGTGATTGGCTTGAAAAACTTTGGTTTAGAAAACTTAAACGAAGTTGCTATTTTGCTTACAAAAAATTTTACGAACGCGATTTCATAAACTTTGTTGAAAAAAATAAAGGCTTAATGGCTCATGGCCACATAATTGATGTGGGAGCCAATATTGGATTTACTGCAAATCTTTTCTCTAAACACACCAGTAAGCCATTTTTTGTTTATGCTTTTGAACCAGAAAAATGGAATTTTAAAATTTTAGAAGAGTCCATTAAAAAAAATAATTTATCCAACGTAAAAGCTATTTCGCTTGCCCTCGGAGAAACAGACTCTCGAAAAACCTTTTGGATTAACCCTAAAAACTCAGCAGACCATAGAGTTTTAAGCGCAACTCAAAGCCGAAATCAAAATGAAACCGTAGAAATAATTACTAAAAATTTCGATTCCTATTGGGAGCAACAAGGATTTGAAAGAATTAGTCTTATAAAAATGGACATACAGGGCTACGAACTATTTGCACTCAAAGGCATGGAGAAAAGCCTTCAAAAATATAGACCTCTTATTTTAATAGAACTCGACAATGAAAAACTTAAAGACCACGGACATTCTGTAGAAGACATTTATTCTCTGCTTTCAAGTTTAGGTTACACAGCACATAAAATTTCACACAAGGGGTCACTTCAATCAATTACAAAAACAGAACTCGATTCGCTTCTAATTCAAAATGAATACTTAGATATTATTTTCAAAACAAATTAACTGATTAATGTCCTCTAAAAGTTCACTAAAATCCTTGTGACATCATAAGAGCTCCTGAAACTTTTTTTCCAGTAAGGTCTACTTGAAAACTTAATTCAGCCCCTAAATCAATTCTTGCGCCTACAAATCCATGAATCGCTGGAACAGTGTAAGGACCACGATTAGTTCCTCCGAGGACTCTTTCTTTGCTGACAGTGGCGTTAGTTGAAATGAATCCCAATCCAAAATAGGGAAACCACAAATCTAAACCTTTGCCCACTTGTGCCGCCATTCCGGTAGTGTGCGTTTTCATATCACCAAAAACTCTAGCATAGGTATAATGAAGCAGGGCTGACATACACACATTGTCATCGTTTAAAAAAGTCCACTGACCCGCAAATCCCCCACTCGAAATTCCGTCATAGAGCATCCCTGGACTAAAAGAAGCCGAAATATAAAAATCTGCCGGCAATTCCCAAGCCGTCCAGAGTCGCGGAACTGGAATTAAACTAGGAGCAATTCCATTTTTATCTCCTAATTCATTCAAATTATGACGAGGAACAAAAGTGCTCTCCAATCCCAAATTTAATCCCAACGCTAACTGCTGATGCGCACCAGGCGCCGTCCAAGCTCTATGGATTGATGCCCAAGAAGTGATGGCCGCAGCTCTTTTTATATCTTTGCTAGTGAGTTCTCCCGAAAGTTCTGCTGCCGTCAAAGAAGTGGAAATTGTTAAACCTAAAAGGCATGTTAGCATTAACTTCATAAGGAAAGTTTAACATTGAATTTAAAGCAAGTTAATGAATTCCTCAGAGATCTTAAAAGTCTTGAAAGCAAAAGTTCTCGTACTTGCACTATTTATAGGGACGTCCTTAATTCCTTACTCAATTTCCTCAATGGTAGAGCCATAAACCAAGAACTTCTTCGACAATTCATTCATAAAAGAAGCAAAAGCTTAGCGGCATCAAGCTTAAGCCTCATCGTAAGTGCTCTTCGAAGATATTTTCATTGGGCTGAAAAGCAAGGCTATCTTCAAACGCCACTTGAAAAGCATCTCATAAGACCCAAAGTTCCCGTTAAACATTTTAAAGTTTTCGACGAAGAAGATCTTCCAAAACTTCTTAAAGTTATTGAAAATGCGAACCTTGAAGAGCAGCTTCTTTTTGAATTGCTTTATGGTGATGGTTTAAGAATTTCCGAGGCCACAAATTTAAGATGGGCCGATGTTGATCTTAAAAATAAAAAACTTCACGTTTTAGGTAAAGGCAACAAAACCCGTAAACTGCCCCTAAGAAGTCGAATTGTAACGCTTCTGAAAAAGAAGAAAAACTCGAAACAAAGTCTCTGGGAGCATCCCTCTCAAAATTTATTTAGAAAATGGGTAAAAAAATGGGGTGAGGAGAGCGGGCTCAATAAGAAATTTGGAGCCTTTCACCCCCATAAATTGAGACACTCCATCGCAACTCATTTAGTGCGGAGAGGCGCTAAACTAACGGAAATAAAGAGATTTCTTGGTCACAGGCAGCTTCAAACAACCGTTCGCTACACTCATTTGAATATTCAAGATCTCTGCAAGGCGGTCGACGATGCGCTACCAGAAATTATGCAAAACCCAATTGAACAGAATAGGAAATAAAGTAATTATAATGGTCACATGAGCAACCTCATACTCTCCATCGTTGTCACATTAATTATTCTTGGCGGACCCCTCACACTTTATGCCGTAATCAAAATTATAAATTTAGTTTTTGGTGGTTTAAAAGTTAAGTTCGGAAGTGTTGAAGGAAACGACAATCTTCACCTTCTTGTTGCTTGGGATAATGAGTCTTTTGATGACATTCAGGTGTCCAGAGCTAAAATTGAATTCACTGAACTTTCTGCTAACGGACGTTCAAAAGTTTTTTCTTTTACCTTCGAAGATAATAAAGCGAAAAAGAAAAGTTTTGTCATTCCTATGAATTTAACTAGCGAACTCAAGGCTTGTTTTCTTGATAACGGAGAGAATGCTAAAGCCTTCGACAATTCCTTTTTCATGATTGAAATTGAAACTGTTGCAGGTGAAACTCAGCAATTCAAATTCAGCAAAGCCAAAGTTCAAAAGCAAATTAAAGAAAAACTCAGTTTAGATAAAGAAATCGAAGTTATTCCTCTTACTGAGCCCGATCAGTGGAGCGTTTTAACTCGCGTATTTCCTTGGAGAAAAATTCTTCCCCAAAAAGACGAAGCCGCCGCACCTAAAGAAGCTGCCGCTAAGGGACCAGCTGCTGCGAACGCGCCCCGCGCACCAGTCGATTTTAAAGTTACAAAAGTTTGGATTGAACCTGGCTGCATTGTTTGCGATGCCTGTGAAAACGAGGCCCCAAGTGTTTTCTGGGTTAAAGAAGATACCTGTATTGTTCGCGATAATGCTCCACTGGATGACGCTGCTGCAATTAAAGCTGCCGCAGACGGTTGCCCCGTGAACGTTATTAAATTTGATACAGTCTCTGCAAAAGCCGTCGGCTAATTAGTCGACGTCAACGGCTAGCATGACCCCAAAAATAAAACGCTGAGTGCTTGGATTGAAGTTTTTGCTATAGCTATTTATTTTCAAAAACGGCGAATACTCATAAGCTAGATCGAAAGCCAAACCTACACTATTTCCAAAATCCCAAAGAAACCTAGAATATCCGTGTAAAAAGCCTTCAGTGCCCCGCTCTCTTTGATTGAGGTCTGTGTTTTGATATTTATCGCTAAAATTTGCGCCTAAGCCTATGCCAGCATGAATACCAGTAGCCGTTTGGCTATTTAAATTCCAAACTTTAAAAATTTTTAAAAGCGCTCCAAGATCTTGATAATCAGAATTCTTGGAAGCTCTTAATTCTAAACCAAAGTTTTTTGGAATTCTTATAAAATCTAATCGAGCAGTTTGCCTTAAACCCGCGTCTGGTCCATCAAACTGAATTGCTGGACTATATCCAATTCCAACAAAACCCTGCATTTCTTCGGCATAGCTATGAACAATTCCACAGAGGGCTACAGCAATACAAAAAAGTTTAATTCGCATGTATTTATTATATGCTGTGAGCCCCAAGCGCGAAACAGATGGGACTCACAGCGTTAGATGCAGAATTTCTATCTTACAAAGAGCATTTCACGATATTTGGGCAAGGGCCACAAATCGTCAGAAATTCTTGACTCTAAAAAGTCACAAAATTTTCTCAAGCTCAGCATGGATGGCACAACTTCTTTGGCAAAAACACTGGTCTTGTCAAATTCCTCATGTATAGCTTCGGCCTTTTCAACTAACAAAAGAACTTCCTTTAAACCTGTCGCAGACTTGTCGTAATTTTCAGCAAGCTCTCTAACAAGTTCTCTTTGAGACTTAAGCATGGATGGATCTCCACCAACACTTTCAAGGGCCTTTAATCCCGTAGCCAATTGCGAAAGATAGTTTTGAGTTGCAGGGAGCACATATTGGCGAACCATAGTGGCTAGCGTATGAGCCTCTATTGCCAAATTTTTACAATAACGCTCCAACTGAACATTAAGAATCGAAGCAAATTCGGCTTCGCTATAGATTCCAGTCTCAATCAAAAACTGATGATGTTCTTTTTTTGAAAATTCCTTAAGAGCATCAGCGGTAGTGAGCAATTCCTTCAATCCACGTTTTTTAGCTTCTTGCTTCCAATCATCGGAATATCCATTACCTTCAAATCGAATGGCCTTACTCTCAACCACAAATTCTTTAACAACTTGTAACGCCGCACTCTCGGGCGAAACAGCAGACTTCTTAACTACTTTTAATCTATTAACAAATTCCTTAATGGATTCTGCGACAGCCGCATTCAATACAGTCACCGGAAAAGATATCGCCTGACTAGAACCTACTGCGCGAAATTCAAATTTATTTCCAGTAAAAGCAAAAGGAGAAGTTCGGTTTCTATCCGTATTGTCTTTTGGAAGCTTAGGTAAACTATTGATCCCCACATCGATCATAGCTTTTTCAGCAGAAATTTTGCTGAGATCACCCTCTTTTTCAAGAGTGTCCAAAATATGAGAGAGGGTTTCACCTAAGAAAACTGAAATAATAGCAGGAGGTGCTTCATTGGCTCCTAATCGATGATCATTGCCATGACTCGCTATAGCAGCTCGAAGACCAACTTGATTTTTATTTACAGCTCTCAAGACACAAGCCAAAACCGCTAGAAATCTTAAGTTCTGAGCAGGTGTTGTGCCAGGATCCAAAAGATTAATTCCAGTATCCGTCGCCATCGACCAGTTGTTATGTTTTCCAGAACCGTTAATTCCTGCAAAGGGTTTTTCATGTAGAAGACAAGCAAAGCCAACTTTATTTGCTGTTCTTCTCAAAACTTCCATGGATAACATATTGTGATCGGAAGCCAGATTAGCTTCTTCAAAAATGGGCGCCATTTCAAACTGAGAAGGTGCCACTTCGTTGTGACGAGTTTTTACAGGCACACCCAATCGATAAAGTTCATTTTCAACTTCCGACATGAAGGCCTGAATACGAGTGGGAATCGCTCCGAAATAATGATCTTCGAGTTGCTGCCCTTTAGGCATGTCACCACCGATCAAAGTACGACCGGTTAACAATAAGTCAGGTCTCATATTCAAAAAAGTTTTATCAATTAAGAAATATTCTTGCTCACAACCAATTGTTGTTTGAACTCGGCTAGCCTTAACATTAATTTCTGAAAGTAATTCTAGCGCGACATTATTTAAACGATCCAGTGATCTCAACAAACCCGTTTTAGTGTCGAGAGAATGGCCCGTATAACTTACAAACACGCTTGGAATACAAAGAATTTTTGAACCCGCATGCTCAGTAATAAACACAGGAGAGTGAACGTCCCAAGCTGTGTATCCACGAGCTTCAAAAGTACTTCTCATCCCACCTGATGGAAAACTTGAGGCATCAGGTTCAGATTGAATGAGTTGGCCTGCAGAAAATTTCTCAATAACGTGCCCTTTATCATCATAGGAAATAAACGAATCGTGCTTTTCCGCAGTGAGACCAGTGAGCGGTTGAAACCAATGCGTAAAATGAGTGACGCCATTCTTTAGAGCCCAGTTTTTAATTTCTTCCGCGAGCGCTTTGGCCACATCCGTATCTAGACTTCCACCACTCTCCAAAGATTTCTTAAAAGATTCCTGCAATCGACCATCTAATGCTCGCTTCATTTGAGCATGAGTAAAAACCAACTCAGCATATTTTTCAGAAATTTTTCGATTTCCACTCTTATTATCTACGTAATCAGAGTTTTTCTGAATTGAAGTTAATGCTTGTAAACGGGTTTGATGCATTGTCAGGCCTCCTATGTGATGTGTGAAAACGGATGATGACTTTGAAATTTTCCGTGATGCCCACCACGGAATTGTAGCTAATCACAATAAGAGCTTAGTGAAAACAAATTTTTACTTTGAAGACTCATCTAGAAAGACGCATGGAGACACTCAGAACTACTGAATCAACGGATTGCTTCGATTCAAAATTTCTTTCCACTGGCTTTGATAGCAATTAAACAATGTGAGTGCAGTAATTCGACGCATCTCTTTTTTGCCAACCATAGAATTTTCACTTTGAAGTGCTCTTTGAATGATGTCTTCCATCAAAACGTTATCTATTAACCCTCGATTCAAATATTCGAGCAAAAACCCGAAAGCCTTAGAATCGATTTTTGTGGATTCCATACTATTGAGTTGTCTAAGCGAGTAGGGCGGAGGCGCCTTAGCATTCTTGAGTTTAGGCTGCTTCGACTTAGCGCCCAAAGTGTTACTTTCAATCCAACTGAAAGCATCATTAATTTCAGACGAAGAAAATCCCCTGTCGATCAACTCATCTGTTATCTCGACTTGATCGATGAAGGAATCCCAATGATCAGATACAAAACGTCCGATAAGTCCGATAGCATCTAGGACTCTTGTGTTGTCCATATCTGAATCTCCCTTCTAGTCAGCTCCAGGCAAAACAAGTCATTTGTTTAGTGCGGCATTCATGCAACACTCTGCCTATTATTTAGAGCCTTCCTCTGAGAATCTTAT
The DNA here is from genome assembly GCA_018001635.1 of Pseudomonadota bacterium. Taxonomy (GTDB): domain Bacteria; phylum Bdellovibrionota; class UBA2428; order UBA2428; family UBA2428; genus JAGNHS01. Next base: position 20,174 of record JAGNHS010000029.1, read on the forward strand.
CGGCAATATTTATAATTTCTGAATCAACGAGTAGCTTAACTGTGTTGTTTCCCACACAACCCCCTCTAGCCTTAAGAATCCCCTTCTATATATGATTATAAGAATTCTTAACAAAGTCGACAAGTAAACATTTTGTTAAGATAGCTATTGAATCAAGAGAATGAGCATATCCACTTGATATCATTCTGTTTGTTCCTGTGCTTTGGCCCGTGTCAACGGGTCCCGGAAGAGCAAAAACTGGCACCCCCATCTCTGAGGCCGCCCTGACCGTCCACCAAGTTCCTGAATTTTCTGAAGCCTCTATGACCAACACGGCATCTGAAGCAGCCACCAACCAAAAATTTCTAAGTATCCAAAATGATTTATGAATATTAACTTTATCGCTGGGTTCGAGAAGCTCAGGCACCCAGAGCGATCCCAACCCCGAATGAATCATTTCGCTGAATATACTTGAATTATATCGAGGGCTTGGATTCATTATTGGCCCCACAAGCCATGCGTGTGTTTTTAACCCAAAATCTAGGGCGGCCCGGTGAGCGCAAGCATCAATCCCCAAAGCTCCACCCGAGTTAATCTGAATCTGACTTGACTCAAAAGCCAATTTTGAAATCACCCTACGACAATGTTTAATTCCATAACTTGATGGTCGCCTTGTTCCCACCACGGCTAGTGAAGGAGTTTTTTCGAGATTTTCAGACTCTAAACTCTTTCCTCGATTCAATAACCAAGGATGAGAGAAATAAGAAGGAAAGGCTTTTGCCCTATTTTCCAATCTGGAAGAATGCTGTGAGATATGAATTCTTTTAAACATTCCCAAGCCCTCGCAAAAAGTAGACCAATAATTCTTAAAAATTTCATAAATTCTAAAAATAAGTTAAGTTGCCGAGCATGTATTACGACAACAATTGGGCCGTCATTATCCCTATAGCCAATGAAGCCAAGGATTTTGACCCATTTGTAAGAGAATTAACTCAGGTATTGGATCGCCTCACTGGGGGCGTTGTCTATTTCGTTATAGATAAAGTTTCAAAAGACAACACTCTAGAGCTTAGTGAAACTTTGTCGAAAAAAGACACTCGATTTAAAACAATTTGGGCCCCAGAGAATAAAAATGTCGTTGATGCTTATATGCGAGGCTATCGCGAAGCTTACAAAAATGGTCACGAACTCATAATTGAAATGGATGCTGGGATGTCGCACGACCCCAAAGCCCTTCCCATGTTTTTAAGAGTCTTAAACGAAGGAAATGCCTGTGCCTTTGGAAGCCGTTTTATTAATGGTGGTTCCATGGTGGATTCACCTTTCACTAGGAGAATGCTCTCAAAAGTAGGAACCTTACTTTCCAACGCTCTCTTAGGAACTACAATGTACGACATGACTTCTGGATATCAAGGATTTCATAGAAACGTTGTTGGAAAACTTTGTGAATTTAAACTTCGTTCCAAAGCACATTTTTATCAAACTGAAGTTCGCTATTTACTGCGCCACGAGCGATTTGCTGAAATTCCCATTCACTACCAAGCCCCATCGCCGAGCGTCTCCAAAGGCGCCATTCTAAATGCCCTCTTTGTGTTATCTCATTATTTACTCAAAAGACTGAGCCTATCCGCAGAAAAGATAAATCGATGACATTAAAAACTTCACTTGTTGTAACTTCAATTGCCTCGCCTCAAAAAATTTTAAAAGCCCTCGCACAAGGTGCCCATAAAAACTCATGGAATTTTATTATGATTGGGGATCTTCCGAGTCCCAAAGATTTTCATTTAGAACATTGCGATTATTATAGCCTTGAAAAGCAAAGCGAGCTTTCACTCGCTTTTGCACAAAGTTGCCCTACTCGACATTACTCAAGAAAAAACATTGGATATCTTCTCGCTATTAAAAATGGGGCTGACGTTATTGTTGAAACCGATGACGACAACATGCCTTTGGATGCTTTTTGGAATGAACGAAAATTAAAACATCAGGTTCCTTTGATAGAAAACGAAGGATGGGTCAACGCCTATTCCTATTTCACACAAACTCCCATATGGCCTCGAGGATTTCCTCTCGAAAATATCCAGAAAAAAAATCCTCTACTTCCCACACTAAAAAAAGAAATTCATGCCCCCATCCAGCAAGGACTAGCTGATGATAATCCCGACGTGGATGCACTTTTTCGATTAATCTTTCCTCTCCCTTTAAAATTTGAAAAAAACCAAATTGGGCTTGGAAAAAATGTCTGGTGCCCCTTTAACAGTCAAAACACAACTTTTTTCAAAGAAGCCTTTCCTCTTCTCTATTTGCCTTCTTACTGTAGCTTTAGAATGACTGATATTTGGAGAAGCTTTGTGGCCCAAAGAATTTGCTGGGAAAATGAATGGCCCCTATTATTTCATGAATCCACCGTTTACCAAGAGCGAAACGAACATGACCTTTTAAAAGATTTAAAAGACGAAGTTCCCGGCTACCTCAATAATGCAAAAATTTGCCAAGCTCTTGAAAAACTCAATCTTAAAAAAGGCGTCTCTGAAATTCCACAAAATATTAAAAGATGCTACGAAACACTCATTGAAAATCGATGGATCGAAGCTGGAGAAATGAAACTTCTTGAAGCCTGGCTATCAGACCTCTCTACTCAATAATATCGTTAACATCTAATTCTCGATCAGCATCGACTATCCAAAAAGTTCCGGCTGCATCAAATCGATCGATCAGAACAGCTGTACCGATTCTTTCACCGCCTCGAATGATATTCACTATGGCCCCCAATTGTGGGCCCGCTAAAGAGTTTTTGAATTTTGCCCCCATTAAAACGTTTTGAGCTAAAATTTGCTTGTAGTTACTGTCAAGAGGAACAAATCTTGTTTCATCTCTTCGATCACGACCTAAAATTTCTGTATGGAGTGGCAAATGCTTAAGACCAAAATCGCGCTTTACCACTAAGTCGCCTTCATAAATTTCTTCAAAAGTTTTCTCTACTAATGCATTATTAAAATTCAACTCACTATCAAAAGGAGTGACCTCCATTCTTCCCAACCAAGTCAAAGCTAAATGTTTTCGCCCATGGGCTTCGACAGATTCGACTCGAACAATAGCATAGCGTCCTGGCTGAGCTTTCGGTAAACTTAAACGCGCACCTTCTTCATAGATTAATCTTTTTGAATCATCTTTTCTCTTAGGAAGTTTAGCGACAGCCTCTGGTCTTTCAATAACCATATAATTTCTAAATTGAGCTACGCCAGTTATATTTCCTGATAAAGCTTCACGAATTCTATCAATGGTCGAAGGTTCTCGAATATGCCCTGTTAATGGAACTCTTTCTTCATCTTCAGCTTTTCCATAATTTTTAAAAGCTAGCATGGGAGCGGCATAAGGATTTCCAGGTGTGAACAATAATTCTGTGCCAGCATAGACATTATGGGCGTTACCGATTTTAGCATTGAGTTGCCAAATCTTAGGCCAAATATGGGGATTACCGAATAAACGTTCAGATATTGACCACAGAGAATCACCCTCTTTAACTTTATACACTTTCTCAACGGCAGGTCCTGCATATTTTCTCCACCCTCGATCACTCATAGGTGGACGAAGTGGAACACGAGAAAATTTATCAGAAGGCTCTAATTTAGAACCAGGTTCATCGGGTTCTATAATTTCTCCAGTATCATTAAGTCCGGCAAATTGCCCATTTTCACGCTCAACAGTGATTTCCTCTTGCTTCGGAGCGTTTGGATCTAAAGTTGAGTCAGTTTTATTTTCAGCAACCGGAGGATCCTCTTCAACTTCAGGTGGCTTATTTTTATCTTGATCTGCAAAAAGCTCATCATCCGTCATTTGCGAACTATCTTTTGGTGCAACATTTTTAGCCGTATCATTAGCCGCCCCACTAGCCGCATTATCACCCAAACTAGGCGCAGCATCTCCTGATGGTGCAGCCGAAGAAGAACCCGATTCAGCTGAGCCTTCCGAAAGATCTCCCAAATCATCTGGGAGCAAAGATTCTTCTTCGGCTTTCAAGATATTTTGTGATGATAACAAGAAACATATCAGAAATATTTTGTTAAAAACTCTCATGACTTCTTAACCCCTATGCTCAGCAATAAATTTTTAGCTTTCTCAGCGGCCTTTGATTTAGGAAATTTACGAAGAACAGACTCCCAATAAATCTTGGCTTCACTAGTTTTTTTTTCTTTTTGATAAGTTTCACCAAGCAACACCGCCGCGTCGGAAGTCTTTTCACTATTAGGAAAGCGAAAGACTCTTAAAAGTTCGGTTCTTGCTTCAAGATATTTTCCACTGCGGAAATAGACTTCTGCTAAATAAAAATAAGCTTGATCAGTCTTCGTCCCCTGGGGATATCGACGTAAAAAATCGATCCAAGATTGCACTGACTGGGTTTCCATTCCTGCCTGAGACAGACTTAAAGCCCGATTGAAATCTCTATCTTGATCTTGTTCATCAGAAAATGAAATCGCAACAAACACTAAAGATGCGAAAAGCAAAAGAAGTCTATGGCTCATACCTTAGCTTTATTCTGCCAGCTTAAGACTATAAGCTCTTGTTCAATATCGCCAATTGATTGTCATTTCGCCGTCAGAAAGTCGGCAATTAAACTTCGCTCAACCAAACAGTAGAACCCTTTTCAATTGGGCTCACGGGCAAGCCCAACGCCAATCTCCCCCCCACAGTCATCTTCCAAATTAAATCTTCAGAATTAAGCTGCTCTAATTCGTTATGAAACTTTTGGGCTTCAAAGCTCATCGAAGGATTATAGTCAGCAATTGGAGCATCTGAACTAATGGCTATGGGAATTCCCATTCTACTAAAGGAAGACAATCGATAAGCATCCGTCTTTAATCTTTGCGTGCCCAATCTAACAGCAGCAAAAGAATCATCGATCATCCTATGGCTAGGTTGAATCGCTAAAGACCAAAATCCTTGATCTCTAATTTTTTGAAGCTGTTCAGGCCTACAAAGTTGCACATGTTCTAATCGATGGCGTGTAGGCTTTAAGGGCTGAAGTCCATCATTCTGACATCGGCTTCTCATTTCTAAATTAAGGGCCTCGCCCAAGGCCAATGCCTGATCCAACGCTGCGTCTCCAATAACATGAAAACTTAAATAGAAACCCTCTTTCAGAGCTCGTTTAGCTTGAGAAATTAATTCAAAGGTGTCTTCTTGGCTTTCTCCAAAAGTGTCTTTATCAGCATAACTTTTAGTGAGCCAAGCCGTGTGCGATCCAAAAGATCCATCTAAAAATCTCTTCCAATGGCGCCCTATAAAAAATGCCTTTCGATCGCTTGGCCCCATTTGAAAGGCATTTTCTTTAACAAAAACTCCTCCAGCAATTGTTTTTGGAGCTCTTTGTGCATCCATAATTCCCACTACGTCTAATAAGAGTTTTCCCTCTTCGAGTATTTGATTTAAGGCCAAAACATACTCATCACTCATACTCATTTCGCTGATGGCAGAAATCCCCACCGAAATAAATCGCTCCTGCATATTTAAAAAACAAGATTTTAATTCTGAAAAATTGGGCCCAGGAATTTCTTCTGAAACCTTAAAATAAATTTTTTCAGACACAAAAGATGGCAAATCTACTCGATGAATTAAACCTTTAAGCCCCTCGCTTATCCAAGCAGAATGTCCACATATACGACCCAAAATAATGGGCACATTTGCCGGAAGCTCTTTGTCCCACTTTTTGCACAATTCTTCTTTAGACAATGCCCAACGAGACTCATCCCAACCATAAGCTCTATAAATACTTTTATTGGGATTTAATTTTATAAAATTTAAAATAGATTTCGTAGCTTCATCTGCCGATTTTTGCTCTTTTAAGGAAAGAGCTAGGCTTTCTTTTCCCGCCCAAAAAGCATGGAGATGCGCATCAAAAAATCCACGATGTAAAATAGGGTATTTATCGGTCTCATTTTTAAGTCCTAATTCTTTAAAACCCTCTAAAACACACCACGAAGATTCCAGTTTCCTTAGGGAAACTTCAAACACACGAGTTTCATAGGACAATCCCATTGGATCTTTTGCTTGTTGTATTAAAACCCTCTGCTTTGAGCCCATATAAATATACCTTCAAGTCAAAGTGTAGTAATCAAATGAACTATGGTCACGAAAAAAATTGCAGTCTTAACCGGGGGCGGTGATTGTCCCGGACTCAATGCCGTCATTCGTGCAATTGTTCGAAAAAGCTTAGGTAATTCCTATGAAGTTTTAGGACTCCTAGACGGATGGCAGGGACTTTTAGAAAAAAGATACAAGAAACTCGACTATCCCTCGGTCAGCGGAATACTTCACATTGGTGGAACTATACTTGGAACCTCTCGAACCAATCTTTTAAAAGACGAAGGAACTATTCAACTCGCTTTTCAAAGATTCAAAGAATTAGATTTGCACGGATTGATTGCCATTGGTGGTGAGGGAACACTTTCTGTTTCCGCGAAAATGTTTGAGCGCGGTCTCAATGTTATTGGAGTGCCTAAAACCATCGACAACGACATTAGTGAAACAGATTACACTTTTGGTTTTGATACAGCAGTTCAAATTGCGACAGAAGCCATTGATAGACTACACACCACTGCTGAAAGCCACAAACGAGCGATGGTTGTAGAAGTCATGGGAAGACACGCCGGTTGGATCGCAGCTCACGCTGGAATAGCGGGTGGCGCAGACGCCATTGTCATTCCCGAGTTTCCGATGAGTATTGAAGAAATTTGTCAGATCATTGAACGACGTCGAGAAAGAGGAAAACTCTATTCTATTATAGTTGTGGCCGAAGGCGCCAAACTTTCAAAAGACGGAACTCTCCTAAGCATACACAAAAATCGAACCGATGATTTTGGACGTCACCAACTCGGCGGAATTGGTCAAGCACTAGCCGATCAAATTGAGAAGGCCACTGGAATTGAAGTTCGTGTAACCGTATTAGGACACATTCAACGAGGAGGAACCCCTACAGCTCACGATAGAGTGTTGGCCACTCGCTTTGGCACAAAGGCCGTAGAATTGGCACATCAAGAAAAATGGGGATACATGCCCGCACTCAAGGGCAGCGAAATCGTTGAAGTTCCACTGGCACTCGCCGTTAAAAAATTAAAAACAGTTCCTCAATCATTTTGGGATTTTGTACATGAATTCTCTGGCTGAAATATTTCCTGAACTTTTTGCACACGACACTCCTCCAAGATTAAAGAACTGGAGCACTTTTTGTAGCGGTGACTGGCTCGTCGTCATTCAAACACTTAAAGTTAAAAATCTTTGGACATCTGTTAAAGAACAACTGATTGAAGCTTCAAAACGCTCTGGGATCCAATTAAGGAAGATACCAGAGGAATTAATTCCTCTAGCCCCTGGATTAGAAATTCGCTTTGAAACAATTTCAGACACTCATCAAAACTTATTCAAAGAACTAAAAAACACCTTATCTTTACCCGTATTTTTTTCTAATGATTTAGATGACGATACTTTAATCGGCCTGAGTATTTTATTGGCCCTATCCTTGCAATATCGAGGTCCATTATTTTTAGAGCTTGATAAAAGTAAAATAAATAATCTTCGACATTGGCCCGAACCACTTTGGACTCAAGAACGCATTTTACGTAACACCCGCCCCAGAGAGCTCCAATGAATCACCTAATTAGAAATGCAACTCAAAACGATCATTCTGAAATTGTAGAAATGCAATTGGCCATGGCCTTCGAAAGCGAAGGCATGAAACTAGACCTTGAAACTCTTCAAAAGGGCGTCAGCGCTGTTCTCAACGACTCCAACAAAGGAACTTATTTAATTGCAGAATTAGACAAAAAAATATCTGGAATGTTGCTTTGCATTCCCGAATGGAGCGATTGGCGTAATGGAACAGTGATTTGGATACACTCCGTATTTGTAAAGCCAGAAAGCCGAAGAAATGGCACTTACAGAGCCCTTTACTCACATTTAAAATCACAAGTTGAAACGAGCCCCAACTTAAGAGGACTCCGTCTCTATGTTGAAAAAAACAATTTGAAAGCTCAAGAAACATACCGAAAACTTGGGATGCGAAACGATCATTATGATCTATACGAATGGATGAAAGATTTCCTTTAAAAATAGAAATATACCCAGCGCTTCATTTCGACCCAAATTAGGCAAGCTCTCTACCCAAACCCAAACTTTACCCCTATCCTATTCTAACGATGAAGCATTTTAATAAGATTTCAACACTCACACTATTAACAACATTCTGCTTTCCACTTTTTGCAGGCCTATTTAAAATTGAGAATCGAAGCTTCACGAATGCCGCGCTTGAAGCCGACGGCAATGCGCTTCTGGATCAGCTAGAAAATGAAATAAACAAAAATTTTCCACAGATAGATGCAGGTGGATATTTAAGAGCCATTGGGAACGCCACGGTCACCGCAGGTTCGGGCGTAGGAGCCGACTACCAAAACCCATTCAAACTTTTTGTGGTCGGTGTTCAAGGTGGTCTAGGTGTTGATCCTGGAACTTTGACACTAAATAATGCTCTTAAAAGTGAGAACGCTAGCAAAATAAAAAGCATTGGTATTCAAGCCGGCCTAGTAGGAGGACTCAATCTCTCTTCATTACCTTCAGAAAAAATCGGATTTATTCCAACGGCTAAAGCAAAATTATTTTTTCACATACTACCCGCAAAAAAATCTTTTAAAGAAGTCACTATAAATGTGCTCGATGTAGGCACTCATTATCAATACCAGTGGATTGATGAAGTTTCCTTTGGCCCTCTTTTAAGATGGAATGGGGTGAGCCTCACGACAGGATTAAGTTATTCAAAAACAAAACTCAGTTACACAAAAGCCATTGCTAAAAGCTCTTCATATTCTGTGGGCGGATCTGCAACTACAGCCAGCTTTTCAGGGGATATAGAAACAAAAGCTAACATTGGAATTTTTACAGTGCCTTTAGAAATTTCGTCGGCCGTTCGTTTGCTTTATTTTCTGCAATTTTTTGGAGGTCTTGGAGCCGACTTAAACTACGGCACGGCCAGTGGTGGAGCCACTTTAGCTAACTCAACTTTCAGCACAAACCCTGCTGTAGTAACAGGAACTCCCACAGCCAGCCTAGGAGCCAAGAAAGGACCCAACATTGTTGACGCTCGATACTTTGTCGGAACAGGATTGGAACTCTTCGCTGTTAATATCTACGGACAATTTACTCAAAGTTTTCCTTCTAAGACTTATGGCTTAAATGTAGGTGTTAAAGCGTTTTGGTAATTTTCAATTATATTGTTGGAACAAACTTAACTAGTTTTCACCAAGGATAATAACTTCAGTTTCCAACTGTATTGAAAATTTTTCAAAAACTTCATTTTGAATTTTTCTTATCAAAGTCTCGACGTCAGAAGCCGTGGCCGATCCTACATTTAAAATAAAATTAGCATGCTTTAGAGACACTTGAGCCCCGCCCACCCTAAGCCCTTTTAAGCCAGCCGCTTCAATCAATCGACCTGCACCTTTTTCAGAATTCTCGGGATTTTTAAAAACGCTCCCACAATTCGGATATTCTAAAGGCTGACGCAAACCTCTATAACCCAATATTTCATCGACTAAGTTCCGACTTTTTTTAGAATCAACTTCCTTTTTTAATAGCAAATCTACGGACAAAACTATTGTTTTCCCGTCTAACAAACCTTCGCCATGACCTCGATATTTCAATCCAAGGCCATCCTTAAGGACAGTGTATAAACCTCTTTTAAGTGAATAAAATTGAACCGCTTCAATAACATTCGAATAGGATCCCCACTTAGTTCCAGCATTCATAAAAACAGCCCCACCCAAAGTCCCAGGGATTCCAGCAGAAAATTCCAAACCAGATAAATGATGTAAAAGCGACCAATCTAATAAGTGGGCCTTAGATAAATTAGCGGGAACTCTAATCATGATTTGATTAGCATCTTCAGAAAGAATTTCGATTCGCCCTTCTTTTAAAGATCCCAAATAAATAACAACGCCCCGAATCCCCTTATCACGAATCAGTAAATTACTGCCGTTACCCAATAAAGTTAGCGGCAAAGCTTGCTCACTAGAAAAATCAAGCGCTCTACACATATCTTCAATGCTTTGAGGCATAACAAAAATGTCAGCAGGTCCACCAATTTTATAAGTCACATAGGGTGCTAGTTCATGACGAAAATAAACTGGGCAATTTAATGGCAGCATTTTTATTTTAAAATTTTTGAAATGATTTTATAAACATCGCCGGCCCCTAATACAAACAATACATCTCCAGCCTTCAGAGTTCCGGTTTCTATCCATTTATAAATTCGCTGAATTGATGAATCCAGTGAATCTTCAAATTGAGCCTTTGGGGAAATCACATTTTTAGCAAATTCTTCTTTATCAAAATTTAGAGCCCAGGATTCCTTTTTCTCGCTCGCAGCATAAATGGGTAAAGAGATGAGTTCATCACATGATTTAAAACAATGAGCAAATTCATTCCAACAAAGTTTAGTTCGAGAAAATCTATGAGGTTGAAAAACAACTCCAATTTTAGCATTTGGGAAAACGCTTCTCGCTGCCATTAAAGTGGCTTCGATTTCAGTAGGATGATGAGCATAGTCTTCGTAAATAGTAATTCCCTTATACTCACCCTTTCTTTCAAATCTTCTACTGACACCTCTAAAACTTCTCAAACCTTGCGCCACAGAGGCTACAGAAATGTCTAGCTCTAAGGCGAGCAATGCCGCCGCAGCCGCATTAAGCATATTGTGTCTACCGGGTACACTCGTTGTTAAAGTCATTTTAACTTTTGAATAATTATCTTGCTGAGAATAAATTTCGAAACGAGGTGAGGCTCCTTCTTCCAGGACTTTTAATAAAAAATCGGGTTTAAATTCTTTTGAAAAACCATACCAAGATACAGATTTATTAATTTGTGGAGCAATTTCTCTTAGAGACAGGGAATCTGAACACAAAAATGCTTTTCCATAAAACGGCAACTTATCAAGATAATCTAAAAACGATTGCTTAACCCCTTCAATATTAGAGTAATGATCAAGATGTTCGAAATCGATATTTGTGACAATCGCATATTCTGGAGAAAGTTTTAAAAACGAACCATCACTCTCATCGGCTTCGGCCACAAGCCACTCACCACCTCCCCAAGTGGCATTGGATCCAATCGCGTCTAAACGACCTCCAATGACGACCGTAGGGTCCTTACCAGCCTCTTTGAGAATCATAGATAACATACCTGTCGTCGTGGTTTTTCCATGACTTCCCGCGACTCCGATTCCTCGCTTAAGTCGCATAAGTTCACCGAGCATTTCAGCTCTTCGAATGACAGGTATCTTATTTTTCTTTGCAAAAACAATTTCAGGATTATCCGGAGAAACGGCTGTTGAAAAAACTAAAACGTGTGGCAGATATTTTATAAGAATTTCTTCGCTATGGCCTAATTGAATTTCTGCGCCTAGGCCTTTTAACCTTTTCACAGATTCGGAATCGCTTAAATCTGAACCCGTGACTCGATGCCCTTGGCTCATTAACAATTCGGCAATTCCCGACATTCCAATTCCGCCAATTCCTACGAAATGAACATTTCTAGATTTTTCACTCAAAGGCATAGATTCTTACTACTTCTCGAGCCCCTAAAACTCAACCATTCCCCTCAATGAAGCTTTAAGATTTGAATAATATCATTGGAAATATCATCTCCAGCCTTGGGCCTGGCGGTCTTTAAAAAAGCCTCACTTAACGCCACTCTTTTTCTCAAAGAATCACCACTCAACATGAGATCGCGAACGTGAGTTGATAATGAAGTTGTAAAGTTTTGATCCTTTTCATCGACGACTCTAACGGCATGATGTTTCTCTAATAATTTAGCATTGACGCGTTGGTGATCATCAGCCGCATAAGGGAAAGGAATCAAAATAGTTGGGATACCTACAATTGATAGCTCCGCTAAAGTCATGGCCCCAGCCCTCGCTATTACCAAATCACTTTTCTCTAATAGGGGCATGAGATCACTAATAAAAGGAAGAATTGTTGAACGTCGTTTTATCCCCAGTTCAGCTTGTCGTTTTAAGGAAAAATCTAAATTGATTTGCCCGGATTGAAGGGTCAAAGTGATCTCGTTGTTTATAGCGTTTAAATGACTTAGCAATTCTAAACTGGCCTCACAAAGTTTTCGAGCGCCTTGCGATCCCCCTAACACTAAAATATTTCTAGCATCACCTCTTAAGCGGGCCTGATGAAATTGAGGTCGAACAGGATTACCGTAATCTTTCACGGAACACTTCATCACTTTTTCGGCATCTGAAAATGGAACTGAATAGGCCGCTTTTGCGTATTTCGAAATGATTTTATTAGCCACACCTGTTTTAATATTAGGCTCATGAATAAATATTTTAATTCGTGCAAGTATACAAAATATTGAAACAGGAAACGACACATATCCGCCAACACTCAACATCGCCTTAGGTCGGCCAAGAGTGAAATAGGCTTTGGCCACTTGAAATACACAAACTAATATTGAAAAGGGAATTAATATTTTAGAAAGAAAATTCTTTCCTTTCCAGGCCTGTGCTGAAATAGGATAAAACTGATGCAAATGCTCAGGAATAACTTTAGCTTCAAGCCTAGTGGAGGTGCCAAAAAATAAAAAATCCTCTGGACTCAAATTTAATTTTTCTTGTAATTTTCTCGCAATTTCTAAACCAGGAAAAATATGACCGCCTGTACCCGCGGCCACAAACCAAAATGTAGGGCGAGTTTTTTTAGACATGATACCGACTTTCTTTAGCCACTAGCATAAGAAAACCCACCATAACCATAGAAGCCATTAATGATGAGCCTCCATGAGAAAGAAATGGTAACGGAATGCCTTTAGTAGGCAAAAGCCCTAAAATCACAAAAAGATTAAAAAGTATTTGTGCAGAAAACATGAGAGTAATTCCAGAGGCTAAAAGATAAGTTTCACTTCTAAGTGCATTTTTGGAAATTCTAAAACCTCTCTGACAAAATAAGAAAAACAATAAAAGTAAAAGCGAAAATCCAAAAAATCCCAATTCTTCAGCTACAATCGATCCGATAAAATCAGTATGGACTTCGGGAAGAAAATAAAGTTTTTCCTGACTATTGCCTAACCCTTTTCCCCACCAACCGCCTGAATGAAAAGCCGTAAAAGACTGAATAATTTGATAGCTCGCATTTTGAGGGTCAGACCAAGGATCTAAAAAAGATAACAAACGTCGCCTTCTATAATCTTCCTGAAAAACCACAATCACAGCGCTTAAAGCTCCCAAGAAGCCCACACTCAACATTAACTTGAGTGAAAGTCCTGATAAAAACAACATTCCGAAAGTAATCAAACATAGTAAAAATGCATTTCCAAAGTCAGGTTGATAAAGTGTAGCCACTACGCTCAGCAACCACAAAACTATTACGGTCAAAGGCTTCTCATAAAAAGTTCTTTCAGAGGAGCTTTTTTCGAGAGGCAAATAATGACTTAAAAATAAAACCCAAGCTAGTTTTAAAAGTTCAACAGGTTGAAATTGAAAACTAAAAATACGAATCCAACGAGCAGCGCCTTTAGTTTCCAAACTAAAAGCTGGCACGTAAGTTAAGAGCAAACAAAATAAACTTATTATCAAGAAATAAAAACTAAAGCTTAACCAAGCACGTGAAGAAGACGAAGCCACCCAAGTCATCAAAATAAATCCAATGAGCGAAAAAAAAGCCTGTCGTTTCAAGAAATATAATGAGTCTTGAAACTTATCAGTAGCGAGCACACTTGAGGCTGAATAGAGTATTGTCAGACCGAATCCCAAAAGAATTAAAACCAAAAGTAAAAAACGAGTATCAATCCTAGAAATAAATGAAGAGAATTGTCTCACACCCATACAATAACATAGGGAAATTACTGGAAGATCAGTCAAATTATCGACTGCAATGTAAATTTCGTTTGCCCATCGCAACGCAGCGTGTTTATAAGCCTAAGCATGTTTAAAGTTAAACGAGCTCAGTCCCTTTTTTTAATTTTAGTATCTTGTTACGGAAATAGCGTTTTTAGCAGTCACTTTAGTCCTCCCTGCCAAGAGGCAATCCTTTTAAATAATTTGGGCGCCCATCAACTTTTTCAAATTGTTGAACGAAGCGATGATTTTTGGCAAAAACCTAAGAGTGCTAGCCAAAGAAACTATTTGAGCATTGTCCACGGGAGAAACCAGAGAAATACAAGTTCGCGTCCAGTTTTAATTCTCAATACAGGAATTAAAGATAAAGAAATTTTACAATTAAGAACCCAATCTGAAAACGGATCGACTTATTTATACGCTACCCTAAACCCAGGAAAAGGTTATGGCGTCCATCAAGTTTCTGGGAAGCACGTTATTGAAGAGTCTAAAGAAAAAGAAAAAGATTTTTTCCCCTCGATAATTTCTGCAATGTCTTTAAGTTTAGATACTAAATTTTTTGTTTATGCAGAAAGGCTCTCCGTTAATGCTGACTCCTCAGCAACAAGACTTAATTTCTTATTGAGCGATTTTTTAATGAAGTCATTAAACAGCACTGGTCCCATCGGAGAGCTTCCTAGAACCTTCCAAAGTTTTGAGTTTCCAGACACTGCGAGTAGCGATCCTAATGGATTTACCGAAATGGGATTTAGTCCAAATGGGAAATTTTTTGTGGCCATGTCAGCGACTTCACTTGAAATCTTTTATTACAACGGGACTATCTTCAATCGACTCGACGTAGCTCCAATCCTGAACGTCATATTTCCCTCTAAAGACACAAATGTTTTCAATCTCACAAAATTAGAGTTTTCAAAAGATTCTTTAATATTAAAGGTTGATATGGAAAGCCCTCAAATTGGTGCTTCACCTAAAAAATATCAAATTAAAATCGACCTAAGCGACCTAAAACCCGCAAGCAGAAACTAGTTGCCTGTCAAAACTAAATAAGGTGCGGTTTACGAACCTGGGTGAACCCAAGAATCATATTGCGGAAAAAATCTCCGCGCTCTTCTAAATCTTTAAAAGCATCGCCCGAGGGACATCCCGGTGACATTAAAATCACATCGCCAGATCTAGATTTTTGATAGGCAATCAAAATAGCTTCTTCCATAGTTCCCACTAGGAAAGTTTCAGTAAAGTCACCCAAAGAACGATTCACTCTTTCTTTGGCCTCACCCACTAAAATTAAATTTTTAACTTTTAGTCTTACGTGTGGCGCCAATGAAGCAAAATTTGCATTCACTTCTTTCCCGCCCATAATTAAAATAATAGGCTCATTAAAAGAATAAAGCGCACGAGAAACTGCTGTGCAATTTGTAGCTGCACTATCATTATAAAAAGCCACAGAATTTACACGTTTAACAAATTGAAGCCTATGAGGTAGCCCCTTAAGTTCATTAATCACTTTCTGAACGCTTGCAGCTTTAACACCTAAACTGAGCGCAGCTAGAGCTGCGGCCATTAAATTTTCGCGATTATGAGGGCCTCTCATTCTAAAATTTGAAACATCAAAATTGAGCGCTTGCTCGCTCTCTTTGACTCTTATTAAGAGTGATTTTTTATTAGACCAAGCCCCTTCAAAACCCTCTGGCACTTCTTGAGCTCCGAAGAATAAAGTGCGGCCCTGCAGACCCTGAACAAAACTCACAATACTGAGATCTTGCGAATTCAGTACAAAAGAAGTGTCGTCATCTACGTTTCTAAGAACTCTTTTTTGCCAAAGCATATAATCATTCAAATTTGGAAACGGATCAGGAAGTTCTTCAGCAAGATTGAGAAACAATAAAGTTTTTGGTTTGAAGTGTTTAAAATCTTCTACATAAAGAGAATTGATTGCCAAAACTATATAATCAAGATTGGGATTTTCTAGAACTTCCGCAATCGGTTGCTGCGCATTGCTCGCGACTTTTTTTCCAGCGTCTAGAAGCATGTTTTCTAAAAGATAGGCCGTTGTTCTTTTTCCAGAAGTTCCAGCAACTGCAACAATTGGCGCCGTTGAATAATAGGCAACAAAATCTACAAAGCCCATCAACTCCACACCACTTTGGCGAATATCATTTAAAAGATTATGAGCTAGAGCATAGCTCATTCCGAACAAAACTAAATTTTGACCTTCCAAATTTTTAGACTGAAACTCTCCTGTACTTAAAGCTTCAAGCCCTTCGGGGAAATTCGCAAAGCGTTCTTGTTTTTTTTCTTCGCTTAAAGACTCCTCATAAAAACTAACCGAAGCGCCATTTTTTTTTAAAAAAAGGCCCATCGACAAAGCATCCCGATCCGTACCGAGGATCAGAATTTTTTTGTCTTTAATTCCCTGAGAAGCCATCATTTTTACTCCTTAAATACCATCTAACGTAGCTTGAGCGTGCTCAAAGCAATAATTGCAAGAAGAAACGAAATAATCCAAAAACGAACAATCACCTTAGGCTCAGGCCAACCCTTAAGCTCAAAGTGGTGGTGAATCGGGGCCATTTTAAAAACCCTCTTGCCGCGGAGTTTAAAAGAAACCACTTGTATGATCACCGACAATGTCTCTATTACGAAAATTCCACCTAGGATGACAAGCAAAAACTCATTCTTTGAAGCAATCGCTAAAGTTCCTAAGATTCCCCCCAGGGCCAACGCGCCGACATCGCCCATAAAGATCTGCGCAGGGTAAGTATTGAACCATAGAAACGCCACACCCGCTCCCAGCAATGCCGCACAAAACACGGCAAGCTCTCCAATGCCTGGAACGAAGGGAATCTGAAGATATCGCGCGAAAACAGCGTTTCCGCCTAAATAACAAAGAACAAAAAAGGCAGCGGCATTAACCACACAAGGTCCAATCGCTAATCCATCAAGACCATCGGTTAAATTAACTGCGTTTGAGGCACCCACTAAGGTCAAAACCCCTAGAGCGATATACCAAGGGCCAAGACTCAACGAAGACCCTTTAAAAAATGGAAAATAAAGCTGACCTTGTCCAGCCCAATCATCTTGAGCGTAATAAATCGTCATCGATGCAAAAAGCGCAAAAAACACGAGCATTCGAAACTTCCAACGACTGGCTAAACCTTCCGGATCTTTTTTAGCAATTTTTATATAGTCATCCAAAAAGCCTACAGATCCAAAAGTCCATGAAACGAATAAGAGAACCCAAACATAAGGGTTTCCCCAATCAGCCCAAAGAAGCGTGCCTACACTCAGCCCTAAAATAATGAGAACCCCGCCCATTGTGGGGGTGCCTTTTTTCTTTAAATGAGTCTCGGGACCATCTTCCCTTATGGTCTGACCAAATTGCTTTTTACGCATGAAAGCAATGTATTTACGCCCAAACAACAAAACCACCAGTAAGGATGTCAGAGCCGACATACCAGACCTAAAGGTGATGTATCTAAAAACGTTTAAACCTGAGAGCTGTGACTCAAAAGAATAGAGAAGCCAATAAAGCATACGGGCTACAGTTTGGCTGGCTCCCGGAAAAACGTCAAGCTAACTGATCTAAACTTATGAATTTTCTTGTTTTTTTAGTGAGGGCCTAAGAAACTTAGCTCGATAAACGACCCAAACGAGCAATAGATAGGAAAAGGCGACCTCGAAAATCAATCCCCACCCAACTGTCCAAAGAATTAAATCCCAAAAGTGAAATTGAAATTCACCTCTTCTTAATTTCTGAGCCCGAGAATAAATTACAAAAATAATACATCCGGCCCCTAAAAAAAGAGTCGGTATTATAAAATTTCTCGCAAACATATAAAAAACTAAAAATTCCCAAACACAAAAAAAGAAATAGGAAGTTAAAGCTAAGGCCAAAGGCCGCCAAGTTTTAGCATAGAGGGAATTTTTAGACTTTTGATCAATTTTAGAAAGCAACTGACGAAAACTACTCGGCTCTAGATTTTTTGCTTTCCTATGAAAAAACTCCTGAAAAAGCAAAAATGCACTAAGAAAAATAGCTGTAAAAATGCGTGCGGCAAAAAACATCTTAAGAAAATACTAACATAATTCTTAAAAGGACCCTAAGCCTTAGCAGAAAACTAAATTTTCAAACTTAAAAACTTCTTTTCAAAATCTCAGCTTTATCTGTGCGCTCCCATGGGAACTCAATATCGGAACGACCAAAATGTCCGTAAGCGGAAGTTTTCGCATAAATAGGTTTACGCAAATCTAAGCCCTTAATAATGTCTGCAGGCTTCATTGGGAAAAGCTCACGAATAGTTTTTAAGAGTTTATCAGGATCCACTTGAGATGTTCCAAAAGTGTCTAAGTTAACACTAACGGGCTCAGCAACACCGATAGCATAAGAAATTTGAATGAGCGCCCTAGAAGCCAATCCAGCAGCAACAATGTTCTTGGCTACATAACGGGCCATGTAAGCAGCTGATCTATCCACTTTCGTAGGATCTTTTCCACTGAAAGCGCCGCCACCGTGTGGAGCATAACCGCCATAAGTGTCTACAATAATTTTACGTCCAGTTAAGCCGCAATCCCCGTGAGGTCCGCCAATCACAAACTTTCCAGTAGGATTGATG
>JAGNHS010000076.1 GCA_018001635.1 Pseudomonadota bacterium
CTATTAACGTGGTGGACTCTCAAGTTTGGAAAATACCTGCTCAACTCAATATGGAAACGGCAGCGGCTTTTCCCGCTGTTCATTTAACGGCTTACCATGCGTTATTTCAATTGTGCCGCCTTTATCCAAAATCCAAAATTCTAGTTCATTCGGCAGCGGGTGGGGTGGGAACAGCACTTTGTCAGTTGAGTCGTCGCGCAGGATTCCACACAGTGGGAATTGTAGGTTCAGCCAATAAAATTCAAGTGGCTAAAGATCATGGTGCCGACGAGGTTTTAGTGCGAGACGCTCGGGGAGAATATTGGAATGATTTAGCTCGTAAATATCCCGATGGTTTTGATGCTATATATGATGCTTTTGGATCGGAATCCTATTCAAAAAGTTATGAGCTCTTAGCATCGTCCGGAAAACTTTTTGTTTATGGTTCTCACGGAATGCTTCCTCAGAGTGGTGGACGACTCAATTTTATTAAAATTCTATTCAATTTGTTGAAGACTCCCAAATTTAAACCCTTCGATATGATTACAAGAAATCGGGCGGTTATTGGTTTTAACGTTTCATTTTTATTCGATCGCTCTGATATTATTCAAGAAGGGATGACTGAACTTTTAAAAGCCTTAGATTCAGGTGAACTTAAGTCCCCTCTAGTTCAAAGCTTTCCTGCTACTCAAGTCGTTGAGGCTCATAAGAGAATCGAATCGGGTCAAAGCGTTGGGAAATTAGCCCTAGTTTTTTAGTCTTTCAGGCGATTTAAGAATGCTAATAGATTAATAATAACAAATCCTTCTCGATGGATTTGCCGTCAAAAATCAGAATTATTTGAAGTCTTTAAATATCTTGTTGCTCGGGGTGTTAGATTGTGTGATTTTCCAGCGGGATTTATTTTATGAAAAAATCTAATTTTATTTTTCATTTTTTTCTCTACATAGTCTTAGCTTCCACTTTCACTCAAAATTTATACGCCAAAGATGAAAGATGTGAAAACATTTTAGCGGCTGATCGCGAATCAAGTGCCTCTGATACAGTAAGAGGTTTTTTTGAAAATTATGATCAGTGGATTGATCAGCTGGATTTATCATCGAATACAAAAAAAGCCTTAAAAACTAATCCATTATTTTTACCAGTTTTAGTGGGTACTTTAAATTCTAAACTTTACAATGAAGCCGATCTCTCGACGGCCACAGAAAAACTGATTTCTCAAGCTTTTCCTAAGATTGAAAATACTCCTTCAAAAGAAGAAATTGAATTTAGGAAATATTTAGATAAAATTTCCAAAAATCCTAAAATATTATCAGCCAATCTCGCATTAAAAAAATTAGTTTCTCTTGATGCCGATCTCAAAGTCGAAGGCTATTCTCTTAAGAATTCTCTCGATGTATTTAAAAAATACAGTTCACGTTGGCGTCATTGGTTAAATGTTCCTCGTGCTATTTCGGAAGCGAGTCAAATTTTAGATTTTATATTTAAACCCTCAGACCTCGACGATAACATGACCTCTTTTTATGCTTTTCACCAAATGCGCCCTGATGCTAGCGGGACTCCTGATAGATACAATCGTCAGCGACCTTGGCCTAAGATCAATTTAAAATCTATAGATGCAAGTCAAATCGTGGGTATGCCTCCTGAATTGTTTATTGCCATTGTTAAATATGCCATGGAAATCGAAGACCCCATACAAGGATATTCATGGGCGAGTGGAGATGCTCTTCGCTTTCTTTCTCCTGAAATTGCGCGTTTTATGGGTAAGAATTTAGAGCAAGCTGAGCTTGTCAGACAGGCTCAAAAGCAAGTGAAGGAAACGGCTGAAGCTTTAGCCGCTGTTAAAAGTGAAATTGCTAATTTACAAAAAAGCCCAGTTCAAGAAAATGAAAATTCAAATTTAAGCAGTCAGCAATCTAGATTGGATGCTCTGACTCTAGAACTTGCTGAAAAGCAAAGGGCTCACGAAGAAGCCCAAACGTTTAATCGCTGGTGCGATTCTCCATGGTGTAAAGAGGAAGATCGTCACGGAAATATGTGGGCTCAATTATATAAAGCTCTTAGTGGTGAAACTCCTAATAGAGATAATCCTGTCGATCCTCTCACGCCGTCACCAGATGAATTGAGTGCTTTGAAACATATGTTTTCGCGAGAATCTACAGAGTGGGGTGCCACTGCTGGCTATGTCCTTTTAGCGGCTCACTCAACCGGGCCACTTAGAGACGCCATTCTCAATATCGCTCAAGATGAAGTGAAGCATCTTAGTATTATTACAGGAGCTCATGCTCATTTGTTGGGTAAAGATCCGCAAAAGCGATTTATTAATATGGTCACCAAAACGCTGGCCGATTTTTATGAACATGGCAACACACGAAGTGGTGGAAGTGAAGTTAATGATAATAAACCCAATAAAGTGGTTGTTGTTTCGATTCTCTATGGAATTGAAAAAAGAATGAGGGCTTGGATGAAATCTCTTCCTCCTGAAGCTCTTGAAACTATTTATATGACGCCTTCTAAATTGCCCCCATTAATGTCGGCTGAAATTCCACCTGAAAAAGCGCAAGAAATTATAGAGGCCGAAAAAGCAAGTCGAATGATTGCTGAAAGTCGAGTGAGACTCACTGCTGAACAAAGAGATCAAGTTGTTCGCGAACTTGTCTTTGGACGCATTAATAAAGAATTATTAGATAGAATTATAAAAGAAGAATTTAATAATTTCGAAGGTGCAGAATTAGCAGAATCTCAGAAGAGTCGTGAAATTGCTGAGCGTATAAATACTATGGAACTTTTAGATTTTGGAAATATTAAGGGATGGATTGCTAATAGCCTGCTCATTGGAAACGCACACTTTAGCTGGAGAAATCCTTCAACAAAAGACTTGAGAAAAGCTTTGTATAATAGACTGCGTGAGTATCAAATTTTTCAATATCTAAAGCCGCATCAAAAGGTTAAAGATGCGGCCGCCGCGAGCTAATTTGCTTTTAGACTTTGGACTTCTTGATTAATTTATAAACTAGGAACAAGTTTTATAACATTAAAATAACATATCTGAACAGTTTATGTGAATCGGGTAATGGTCGGAGCCTTCTGACGTGTAGAGAACACGTCTTGTAATACCATTTTTATTTCCATTCTTAACAAAAGCCAAATCTAAATCCATTTTAGGGTGAGAACTTGTAAAATCGGTATCTCTATGGGGCCATGAATGATTTAGGGAGTCCTTTCTTAAATTTACAAACCTAAAGTCACGCAATTTGTAGAGTTTGTGAAGTGCTGTAGCAAAAGGACCAATTCTGGGTGGGGCATTGTGATCGCCAACAATAATAACTGTTTCATGCTCAAGAATACCTTGATCTTTAGCTAATTCATCCAATAAGTTTTTCATTTGATGAAAATGTCGATTATTTCTGTCATACAGAAGTCGCAAAGCGATCTCTGATTTTCCAATTAAAGAAGAAAGCCTCTTAGGTAATGCTTTAAGAGAGTCGACTCGTCGGTTTTGAATTCGTAGCCATGGCATTATTGAATGCAGGGGTAAAATGTGGATTCGATTCTTTAACTTCTCATAACTCATTCGGATGTAAGGTCTTAAGTTTGAGGCTTCGCCGTAGAATTTCATGGCTTTATCGATTTCCTCTTGGGTTACTTTATTGCTCGGATAATCAGTGATTTTCGCACTTTTAATTATTGAATCGCTTGGAGCTTCTCGAGAGTAAACGCTTGCAACAACATTCGAATATTCAGCACTATATGGGACAATTTCAGAAAATTTAAAATGCTTTGCTAAGAATTTATGAGCTTGTAAAGAAAAATCAGAAATGGGGTCGTTCTCCATGAATATTAAAAGATCAATATTCATTTCATTTTCTTCAACCATAGCTCTTAAAGAATTCATTCTTTTAAAGTGATAGAACTTATCGCCATCTGCCCCCTCGACATTCCAATAAACTATATTAAATTCATCCGAGAAGGCACTTGAAAACTGAGTCGAAAAGAATAAGAGGCTTACAAGAAGCAATTTTAAAGAAATTCTTTTTAAAAACATTTTTTTATGGAACTACTTAAGCTTTAATAGCTAATCAAGCTTTAATTTTCATTCGAACTTAAACAAATTGTAAGGAATTTAAAGTTTAGACCCAGCTCGGCCCATTCGTTGGGCTTGTTCGCGAGCTCTTTGCTCGGCTAAAGCGATTTTACGTTTTTCCTTTTTGACGTAGTCCTCAAATCTTTTTGCGTAATGACTTTGCCATTCAGAATACCACCAGCTTGATTTCCAACTATTTTCAGAAATGAGGTTTTGGCCGTTGGGATTGGGGTGAAAGCAATCAAGACTTAAATCATTCGGGGTGAATTGCACGTCATAGACTTTGCTTCCAAATTTCACATTAGGATTAGATTGCACATTGTTGTCTGAGTTTTGAATAGATATTCCGTCTGCGACTCCAGCCAACTTTTGAAGAATATGATTGTATTCTTTGACTCTTAAGCTCACTTTTGAACGTTCATAGGGGTCATCTAAAAGTGTCAGAGTTCCGCAGGCACTGGCTCGCTTCCAGAAATCTTGGCAACTACTAAAAGGTCCTCGGCCCATCAGGGGAGAATCCTTAGCGACATTTCTTAAGCTTTCGATATTGGGCAGTGAAGAAATAAGAACTTTGGTGTTTGGATTTTCTTCGTGAATTTCTTTGATAATAGTGTCGACATTATTTTCAAAGACTCCAGGGTTAATCATTTGCTCCGTAGAGTCTGCACATATGTCGTTGGCTCCAATAAGTATAGTGACATAGTCTGGAAATTTTCCATTATTGTTTTTATAACTCCACTTAAGCAAGCGATCGAATTGATCTTGAAGATCGGCCGATTCGTTGCCCGATACGGCAGCGTTGTAGGAATTAATTTTATGTCCCAACATAAAACTGAGTCGTCGAGCATGACTGATGGTTCTCAGTTTGGAGTCCATGCCTAAAGTCCAGGTAAAATTTCGATCTTCTATAAATCGAACATTTTTACTCATGAAAACGCCCGCTAATTTAAATAGTATAGCCAAATCGATAAGGGGGTTTTTAGCATCGGTACGGCTATATCGAGCCAGTGCTCCAGCACTAATGCTATCGCCCAAGGCTGCCATAGATTCAGGAAATGAATCGTCAGAGTAGTTAAAAGAAGTCATTGTTAGAGCCTGTGCCAACAGACCCATGTATACCCATTTTTTCATAGGACTCTCCTTCAGTTTTGAAGAGCCACTTACATGCCGCCTGCCAGTCTCTATAGGATCGGCGACTATCTAAATTAATCAAATTAAGATTCGGTTAAAGTATGAAGCTAGTGTTTAGAGATTTTCCAATTTCTAAACTATAATGAAGCGGGAACTTTGATAATGAAACTAAAATTCACTCATATATTGTTTGTCGTTTTAATAGGATGCACTTCAATGAAATATAACAAAACTGTGGAACATGTGGATGTCGAAAAGTTTATGGGACGTTGGTATGTTCAAGCAGGGCGATTCACCTTTTTAGAAAAGGGTGCACATAATGCTGTTGAAACTTATGCTTATAACAAAGCTGATGAAAAAATATTAATTGATTTTACATTCAATAAAGATTCCTTCGACGGTAAAAAGAAGTCTATTCCACAAAAAGGAAAGATTCATAATAAGCAAACAGGTGCTCATTGGAAGGTTTCTCCTTTCTGGCCCCTGGAGTTTGATTATTTGATTATTGATTTGGCCGACGATTATAGTTGGACGGCTATAGGTGTGCCCAATCAAAAATATCTCTGGATCATGTCGCGGGATTGGAATTTTAGTGATCAAAAAGTTCAGGAAGTTTTGAATAGACTTAAGGATAAGGGCTATGATGCCGAAAACACAGTTCGAGTTCTTCACCGTTGGTAACTCATTAAATTAGGTCAAATTAGGCACTTTTACTTAGTTTAAGAAATTTTGCAGCTCTAGAATTTGGCTATCCTTAAAAGTTTTTTATGATTTCTTGACATAATATGAACTAAAGATTTTCCTTGAAAGTGACGAAACCTTGACGAGCAACTAATGAGGAATAAATTATGTCATCTTTGAAAAAAATAGCTCCGGTTAAAATCGAAATCGAAAATAAAAGCATTGAAGTTCCTGCCTTTGAGGGCAGCGAAGGCGAAAAAGCCCTCGATATCGGAAAATTAAGAGATCAAACAGGCTACATCACTTATGACAATGGTTATGCCAACACCTCTCCTTCAAATAGTGCCATCACTTTTTTGGATGGTGAAAAAGGTATCCTTAGATATAGAGGATATTCCATCGAAGAACTTTCCGAAAAATCCTCCTTTTTAGAAGTGGCATTTTTATTGATTTACGGTGAACTTCCTACCGAAGAAGAATTGAATTCATTTAAAACTAACATTACAAAACACACTCTTTTAAGAGAAGATTTAGTGAAGCTTTACGATGGTTTCCCTCGAGATGCTCATCCAATGGCTATCTTAAGTAGCTTGGTTTGTGCCATGTCGACTTTTTACCAAGACTCATTAGACCCTAAAGATCCTAAGCAGGTTGAAGAAAGTGTTATTCGATTAATGGCTAAGCTTCCTACAATAGCGGCTTTCGCCTATAAAACTTCTATTGGTCAACCGCGAATGTATCCTCGTAATGATTTAGATTATTGTTCGAATTTCTTTAATATGATGTTTGCAATGCCAGTAGAAAATCTTGAGATTCCAAAAGAGATTTCCGAAGCCTTAAACCTTCTCCTAATACTTCACGCCGATCATGAGCAAAATTGCAGCACCTCAACAGTGCGAATGATTGGTAGCAGTAACGCTAATATCTTTGCCTCAATTTCGGGTGGTATATGTGCTCTTTGGGGCCCTCTCCATGGTGGCGCCAATCAAGCTGTTATGGAAATGCTGGAAACCATCCATAAAGACGGTGGAAACGTTGATAAATTTGTAGCGATGGCAAAAGACAAAAACTCTAGTTTCAGACTGATGGGTTTTGGTCACCGCGTTTACAAAAATTTCGATCCTCGAGCTTCGATTATTAAAAAAGCTTGCGATAAAGTTCTCGATAAATTGGGCATCCACAATCCCTTACTCAATATTGCCAAACAATTAGAAGCCGTAGCTCTAAAAGATCCTTACTTTATTGAGAAGAAACTCTATCCAAACGTCGATTTCTACAGCGGAATTATATACAGCGCTCTCAATATTCCTGTGAATATGTTTACGGTGATGTTCGCCCTAGGGCGTCTTCCCGGTTGGATTGCTCATTGGAAAGAAATGAATGAGAGCGGAACCACAAAAATTGGTCGCCCACGACAAGTTTATACGGGCCCAACTCAAAGAAAATACGTAGCTCTTAAAGAGAGAACTAATAAGAAAGTAGCTTAATGCTCGATTCCAAGTCCTCGAGAGTAGTAGGGATTTTGGGAGATGGTCAGTTGGCTCGAATGCTTTGCGAAGCCGCTAGTGAATTAAAACTTGAATCCTGGGTTTTAGGCTCATCTCTGAAATCGCCAGCAGCCAGCAAAGCCTCTAAGTTTTTCACATCTGATAATAGATCTGAATTTTTTGAGGGTATTGATTATCTCACCTTCGAGAATGAGTTCTTTGATCCTAAACTTTTAGAAGTATCTCTTAATGCTAAGACTACAGTGTTTCCCGATTGGAAAATCATTTTAGCTTTGCGAGATAAGTGGGAGCAAAAGCAACTTTTAATAAAACTTGGCCTCCCTACCTCTCCTGCTCATTTAGTAAATTCTGAAGTAGAGTTGAAGGCCCTTAAGTCTCCGTATGTTTTGAAATGGAGCGTGGGTGGATACGATGGCAAGGGCACATTAGTTGTTAAAGATAATGAAGCTTTAAATAAAGCCATTAAGTTTTTAGAAGAAGGTTTAAAAAAAGGAGCAAAAGTTTATAAAGAAGACTTTATTCCTTTCGACTTGGAATTGGCTATCCTTAGTGGACAAAATATTAAATCGGAGACATTTCATTTTCCTCTGGTTCATAGCCAGCAAGAAAACAATGTTTGTAAATGGACAAAAAGCTTCCCTATAACGGATGAAATAAGGAAAGAACTCTCTAATAAGGCGACGCAATTTTCCACCACGCTACTCAATCATTTTTCTTATGTTGGATTGTTAGCCGTCGAAATGTTTTTAAGTCCTGATGGTCACCTATTAATCAACGAACTAGCTCCGCGAGTTCACAATAGTGGTCATTATACTCTTTCGGCATCAAGACCTTCTCAATTTGTAGCTCATTTGATGTGCGGAACATCCTCTTTAAAAATAAAACCTATGACGGCTCCCCATTTTGTTATGTGGAATTTATTGGGGCCCTCAGGGTACGCACCGCAAAGTCTTGAGCAAGCTCATTTCCCCAGCGCAAATTTCGAAGTCTATTGGTATGATAAAACTGAAGTTAAAGAAGGCCGTAAAATGGGGCATTTAAGCAAAATGCTTAAGAGTGCAGATGAAGAATTAAAAGCTCTAGAAGAAATGAAAAATTGGGAGATTGAATTATGGCAAAAAAATCTCAAGTAGAAATCGCCATTCTTATGGGCTCTCGTTCTGACTATAGTGTTATGAAAGAAGCAGAAGACATCCTTTCAGAATTTAAAGTATCTTATGTTACAAAAATATTATCTGCACATCGCACTCCTGAAGACATGCTTCAATTCGCTAAAGAGGCGCGGGAAGAAGGTTTTAAAGTTCTCATCGCTGGAGCGGGTGGGGCTGCTCACTTGCCAGGAATGATAGCTGCTTGCACCTCACTCCCTGTGATTGGAGTGCCTGTCCCCGTGGGACATCTTCAAGGAATGGATAGCCTGCTTTCAATAGTGCAAATGCCAAAAGGCGTTCCAGTGGCCACTGTAGCCATTGGCCAAGCCGCTAACGCTGGATTGCTCGCGCTCCAAATATTAAGTGTTGATAATTCAAGTCTGG
The DNA here is from genome assembly GCA_018001635.1 of Pseudomonadota bacterium. Taxonomy (GTDB): domain Bacteria; phylum Bdellovibrionota; class UBA2428; order UBA2428; family UBA2428; genus JAGNHS01. The sequence goes on from JAGNHS010000076.1 coordinate 8,919, forward strand.
CTAAAAAACTGGATGCTTATAAAAAGGCTATGGCCGATAAAGTCCGCAAGAGTTAAATTCCTAGCTTTGATAAAGCCACTAATCTTAAAAAAAGAGCACATTGTTTTATGGAGCTTCCCCGCTTTACTCGTTCGTCATTTATAGTTAATCCAATTTTTTTACTCAAATCGATCAGCCAATCGCGATGTTCATCGCTCAAGTCTTTATTATAAATTAATGCCCGCAGTCTCAAATAAAGTGAATTTTCATGACTAAAAGGGTCCCACGTTTTATACAAACTATGCATATGTCCGGTATCTAGCAAAATCCATTCTTTGCTTTTTTTGCTATAAACAACTTGATGATCGCCAAAGTCCGAGATTCTATCGAAAGGCGCAATTGTTTTAGAAAATTTTATAAGGGCTTCTTCAGCCTCTAAACGAGTCGCCGAATCTATTTTGGAAT
>JAGNHS010000030.1 GCA_018001635.1 Pseudomonadota bacterium
CTATTTATGAATTTCGTTTTAAAACTTTTATTTAGCGAAGCCAATCCTCTCCGCTATAGAAGTTATTTAATACTGAGCTTTTGTTTTATTATAATATTTATTTACATCATATCTTCAACGGGATCTTACGGAAGACACGTTGATATTCCATGGTTAGCGCGATGACAGAAACTCGAAATCGCGACACATTTTTTTGTCTGAGTTTCAGTGCTCGTGAAGGACACCCTGCAGAGCTGCGAGAAAAAGCTCGGCTCAATGAAGAAAGCCTGAAAATCATTATCAATGAATGGCTTTCAGAATTTCGAGAACGCGATCACGAAGCCAGTCTATTTTATTTAAGCACTTGCCATCGCATAGAGTTCTACGGCTATAAAATTCCCCTACAAGCTCTCAAAGATAATTGGAAAAGCCTAGGTCTCAAAGATGTTGAAAAAGCTAAATACTTTAGCTCGGAACAAGCCCTTGAACATCTCATACGAGTGGCTTCTAGTTTAGAGAGTGAAGTTTTAGGCGAAACTCAAATCACTGGGCAAATTAAAGAAACTTTTAAGGATGCGGTATCTCAAGATTGGCTTCGAGGCTCGACTTTAAAACTATTTCAACAAGCTTTAGCCGTAGCTAAAAGAATTCGTACGGAATGTTTTGCCCATCTAGGCACTGTTAGTATTGCACATGTTGCGGTTGATGGAAGTGATGATTTCTTCGAAAATTATGCGCATAAAAAAGCTCTTGTCGTTGGCGCTGGCCCCATGGCTAAACAAGCCATCGAACGCCTCAGACATAAGGGTGTCGCCCATATCAGTTGGATGAATCGAAGTTCCGATAGAATTCAAAGTGAAGCTCAGGAGAAGGGTCTCCATGCCATTCCCTTTAGAGAGCTTCACAGACGCGCCTGGGAACACGACATCACTATTCTTGCTACTCGCGCCTCTCATACGATTCTCGACGAAAGCCGCCTCATTAACGAAAGCTCACCCAACTCAATCAATGGACCCAAACTCATTTTAGACCTTGGGCTTCCTCGAAATGCTTCGCCCAAAATTCAAGACTGCCCTAGTTTTTATCTCAGAAACGTAGATGCATTCAATAACTTGGCTCAGTTTAACGAGAAAAAACGTAAAGAATACACTGTTTTAGCAGAAAAAATCCTCGTCGTTGAAAAACAAAAAATTCTTCGTTCCTTGGATCGAGAAAAGTCGCGTTCTCTTATTTCAGAACTCATGGAACTTATAGAAGATCGTAAAAGGGATGAGGTAGAACGTTTTCGACTGGAAAAAAACACAGAAATCGAGTATATAACAACGAAAGTTTACTCCGGTCTTCTTCATGGAATTTTGAAGGAGCTGGAAAGGCTCGATGATCAGTCATCCAAGAGGATACTAGACACACTCATTGCGGCTTGGAGGCGTTCTAACCGATGGCAAAAAAGACCGACAGTAGAACAGGGACAAAAAAATCAGGACCCGTAAAAATGCCAGCTAAAGTTACAGCTGCAAGCAAAACACCTACAGCTATTAAAAAAACTTCAGCTAAGCTCAGCCCTATGTCGCCTGCAAAAAAGCCAGAAGCCAAAAAGGTTTCTAGAAGTCTCGACTTCATCGGAAGCTTTCCACTCCGTCGCGCTAACGACGAAAAAAAGAACGACCAAAAGAAAACAAGCATTGGCCCAGTCTTTCCAGTAGGAACTTACAAAATTGCGACTCGAGACAACGATCTTTCGTTAGCTATGCTAGATGCTTTTGAAAAAACTTATTTTACAAAACACGTTAAAGATTCACTTAAACGTCAATTTATAGATAAAGCCACTCATGGCAGTTTAGATAACTTTTCTTCTCAGCAACATCGCTATCTTTATACAAAAGAAGCTTTTGAGTCGCTTCGTAAAGGCGATATCGATGTTCTCGTTCTAAACATGAAAGAAGTTCCACTCGAACTTTCTTCTGACCTAGTGAACGCCGCCTCACTTCGTCGCGAAGATCCTCGCGATGCCATGATCACAAAAGGCACTTATGGCGCTATTCAAGAACTTCCCACCAATGCTCGCATTGGAGCCAACTCTCGCAGACGCATTATGCAAATTCGTGCTTTGCGACCCGATCTTCAAATTGAATCCGTTCGTGGATCAGTCAACGATCGACTCAAAGTTCTTGATGAAACAGAATTAGCTGCTGTTTTAGTATCTTGGGCTTCTCTTCGCCGCCAAAACATTTCGCCAAGACACTACGTTGCTTTGCAACCCGAACATATGTTGCCCGCGGCTTGCCAAGGTAATGTTGCCGTTCTTTGTCGCTCTACTGATACAGATCTCATCGCTAAGCTCAATTACATCGACGACTCTGAAGCTTCTTGGTCTAGCCGTTGCGAACGTGCTTTTCTTCTGAAGTTTGGCGAGTTCGGAGATGTGCCAATCGGTGCCAATGCCCATAGAAAAGGCACGCAAGATCCTTGGATTCTAGATGCGGTCATTGGAGATCCCACTAGTGGTGAAGTGCTTCGCCATAGAGAAATTGGAACCAGTCGCTGTAAGCCTGAATCACTTGCCGATAAAGCTTACGTAGGAATTCTAGCAAAAGGTGCTAGAAAGTTTTTACCTTTCCAATTTGATTAATTTTTTTCAGAAAGAATTTTCAAATTGTCGACGATCAAAAACGTCGACTAAATTTCTTTAAAAAATTCCTGAAGCCGACCACCAAGGGCATCAATCCAAATGGGATCGGCGTTGAGCGAAGGAACTAAGTCTAGAGTTTCGCCACCCGCTTCCACAAACGATTCCGATCCCCTCATGGCAATTTCTTCTAGAGTCTCTAAACAATCCGCCACAAAAGCAGGGGAGAAAACGGCTAATCGCTTCACTCCTGATTTTGCTAATTTAGGAATTTCAAAATCTGTGAAGGGCTGAAGCCAAGGATCACGTCCCAATCGTGATTGAAAAGACAAGCTCCAAGAAGAATCCTTGAGTCCAAGTCGTTGAGCAATTTCTCGAGTGTTCACAACACAATGATGGCGGTAACAAAACCGATTATTAGGTGTTTCAACGTCGCAACAATTATTTTTCATTAAACAATGTTCGCCTGAGGGATCTAGTTTTTTCACATGTCTTTCAGGAAGCCCATGATAACTAAATAAATAGTGATCGTAAGGCGGACGAGTTTCAAGAAAATTTTGGTAAATCTTGGCACTGGCGTCTAAATAAAATTCTTCCTTATAAAAGGAATGAAAATGTTCAAAATCAAAATTCCATTGTTTCTTCGAGTTGAGCTCTTGAACCTTTTGCACAGTAGACTCTGTACTAGCGAGTGCATATTGAGGATACAAAGGTACAAAAAGTAATTTTTGAAATCCCTCATTCTTCAGTTGCTCCAACACGCTTTCAAGAGAAGGCTGGCCATATCGCATAGCCCATCTCACTGGAACATTGGGTATTAATTTCTGAACCCCCTCTGCGAGATCTTGAGTATATGTCACCAAAGGACTTCCCTGAGGTGTCCAAATTTTTTGATAAGATTCAGCCGATGCTTTAGATCGACGAGGAATAATAATGCCTTTAACTAAAAAAGCTCGTAACAAATAAGGCGTATCAATAACAAAGGGGTCCATCAAAAATTCATTTAGATACGGTTTAAGTGCTTCAGGGGTGGGGGCTGCAGGACTCCCAAGATTGGCGATTAAAATAGCTTTTTGACTCATTGCTGAGAGATCCTCTCTGCTAATTTTCTATTGGCCTCTATTATTCTAGATAGACCTAAATGACCTAAATAATTTCCTGTTAAATAAATATTTTTTTTCTCCAAAAAATTTATTCTATCGGAGTGAATGAATTTTTCTAATTCCAAAGTGTAATGAGGCAAAGCCTTGGGCCAGGAATTCACCAAAAACTCTATAGCCTCTTCTTTGAAGCCATGAAGTTTAAAATGATCCTCAAGAACCAAATCTTTAATTTTAGAGTAATCGGTTTCCCTACTCTTAAGTATCCAGGTTTCCGATCTCAAATGACTTCGATTGGGAAAAATAGAATGATTAAAGAGCATCCCTAAAGAATTAAACTTCTCACTCGGATGAAATAGAACACCAAAACCCTTAAGATTCACATTTTTTTCTTTAAAAAAAGCTGTGCAACTTAATAGAGGAAGCATTTCCATTTTAGAGAGCTCCTCTGAAAACTTAGGCTCTATATCTTTCATTAAATCGGCAGAAGCCGGCAAACTTGTGGCAACAACAACTGGAGTTTCTCCACTCCATTGCTTAAGCTGACTTGAGGAAACTTTATCAGACTCATGAATCTTCACGCCTTGAGAAATAAGATAAGTTTTCAAGCCATTAACAAAAGACGACATCCCATTTAAAGGGGAAACACTTCCTCGATTTTTAACAGGAGCCTTTTGTTGCACATTCTCCTTTGTAAAATATCTTCCAAAAATAAGAGTGGCACTCATGCGAGTAATATCACCCGCATATATTCCTTGTAGGGCAGGGGCAATAAGTTTTGAAGTGGCCGCCGCGCCTAAACTTCGCTCACCCCAATCTTTTACAGTTTCTCCCGGGAAAGGTTTGCGAAATTTAATAAAGGGAAGCCTCAAAATGAATCCAATGGTCTCAAAAAAACTCAATGGCCAACGACGGGGCTTAGAATTTACATAAATAAATCTTTTACGAGCCACTTTTAAAGTCGGAACAAGTTCACATGAAATTTTCTGAGCTATGGATTCCAATAAGGCCGACGAGATAAAGGCATTGGCTGCACTTTCAACCAATCCCTCATTAAGCTTTGTGGTTTTAATCAATCCGCCCACTCGATCCTCGGATTCAAAAACTTCAACGTCAAAACCCTTTTCAAGTAGAAAATAAGCGGCACTCAAACCAGAAATTCCAGCGCCGACAACTTTCACCCGAGGGCGTTGGCTCATCCTAGAAATTCTCTTACAAAGCGAACAAAGAAACGCACGTTTTCTTCGGGAGTGTTAGGAAGAACGCCATGACCTAAGCCGCAAACCCAACCTCTTCGTTGGGCCACATCTAGTTTTTTAATTTCTTTCAAATAATCCAACAAAGAATGCTGAAATTCACTCGGAGATAGAAAAAGTAGTGATTGATCAAAATTCCCTTGAACAAAGCCTTTTTGCTTTCCTAAAAGTTCAGGAATTTTCCATCGGTGATCGTAACCCATGCCTGCAAAAATATTTTTTTGAAAAAGTTCAGCCTGATAATGAGCAGGATGCGTATCCCGCGCATAATAACCCAATTTTCCAGGAAAACTATGGGCCAAATCTTCGAGGACTGGCACCACCCATTGAGTGTATTGTTGTGGAGCCAAAGCCCCAGCTGCGGTGTCAAAGACCATAACGACTTCAGCACCACCAGCAAGTTGCAACTTAATATTTTCCTTTAATAGTGGAAGTAAAATTTCTGAGAATTTAGGAAAAATAGAGAAATTCTTTTTAGCTTCCAATAAATGACCATCGTGAGTGCCTTGAACAGCATAAGAAAAAAGTGTCCAGGGGCCGCCTACAAAACCAATTAAACTTTTATGACTGGGCAAACGGCTACGAGCAGCAATTAAAGCTTGTCGTTGAAAATCTAATTCAGACACAACGGCTAAAGGATCTTTTAAGTTATCGATACTTTTTTCATTAAGATGAAAGCCAAGTTTAGGACCAGGCGCATAGTCCAGCCCCATTCCCAAGGCTTCAAGAGGAAACAATAAATCGCTAAAAATAATGGCCACATCAAAATCAAAATCCATGATGGGACCCATAGTGACTTCAGCAGCTAAATCAGGATTTTTACAAAGCTCCATGAAAGAATGCTTTTGGCGAAGAGCCTGATAATGCTTATGATATCGACCCGCTTGTCGCATAAACCAAATAGGGGGAACCTTTTGCTCTTTACCCTGTATTGCATTCTGAAATCTAATGTTCATGAGGCCATCTTTATAGAACTAAAGAATTGCGAAGTCTTTCAAAAAATAGTCAAAGTTGGGGTAGATATAGGGATCTAAGCCCAAGCTTTTGAGTTTTTGCGCCGTATTTCCAGGACCGCAAGCATGCAATCCCCTGCTTTTAAGGCTGGGGTCTTGTTTTAAGGCCACTTCAAACTGCGATCCACTCATCCAATAAAACGCATCATATAATTTAAAATCAATTGTATTTTTTAAAGCTTCTAATTTGTAAGTGGCCATAGACTCTTTGTCTTGAGACTCATAACCCTCTTCATGACTCAATTTAGTCCACTTTATTTTACGATTTAAAAGCGGATCTAAGCTTTTTTCAGAGAGTTTAGAATTTTCGCCCAAAGACTCACACGATCCATTGACCCAAATTCCCCTTTGAGCCAAGGAATGCCAAGTTTTGAGTCCCGAAGTCCACACATAGGTTTCAGGGGTAATCTCCCAGGCTTCAGGCAAACTATTCGACCGGCTCACCCAAAGGGCTTCAATTGTAGAGGGTATTTCGGGATTAAGATTAATTCGATTAAATAATTCATTTCTGATTTCTGATGGATAAATATTTTTACGTGAAAATTTTTGTGTCACTTTCTTAGTGGCTACAAAATGTGATTCCTCTAATATTTTTCCCTCAGGACTTTCTCCCTTAAGAATCTCTATACGGCCAAAATCATCTACAATCACACTAGCGCCTATCTTCTGGTGACAGCCACCACCATAGGATTTTAACCACTCTCTTTCACGTGAAACTGCAGCAAAACTACGTTCACAATTAATTTTCGAAAGAAGAGATTTTAAATCTTCTCTATCGCGCAAAATTTCGATGGCCAAGGCTCCTTGAGCCGCAGCTGGAGGATTTTCCAACAAAGGCAAACAAGATATCAATGAAGCCGCGAGGGTTTTTGTAATTTGAAGATGGGATTCTTGATACTCTTCACTCCTGGCTTCGAGCATTCTGTCTATGGCAGCTTTGGCCACAATAATTCCATCAACTTCATTGTCGTTAAGATACTTATTGAGACGTGTCGCGATGTTTCCCCGAATATCGCGAAAGGAAATATCGTGGGGTGCCCCAGCTAAATATTTTTTTAAAAATTTTCCTGCGTTGTAAACTCGACGCGGTGAAGAACTATATATAGTGATTTTTTCATGCAACTTTAATTTACTGAAAGATGCCTTTTTAAAAAACAATAAATCTCGCGCATCTTCTCGGGGTAGAGTGGCCGCAATTTCAGACTTGGCATCGATTTCAATTGGGAGGTCTTTCCAAGAATGCACCACCATATCGCAATGACCGGCTTTTAAATCTTGCGATAAATCCGATGTAAAAACTCCCTTTTCGGGCATTTTCCAAAGCGGGTCATGAAGATTGATATCACCCAAGGATTTTTTAAAAATATATTCAATCTCAGTTCCAGGAATTTTTTCTTGAATTGTACTGCCCACCTTATAGGCCTGGGCTCTTGCCAGGTCGCTACGGCGAGCCGCGACTCGCAGTTTCATTAACGAGTAGACTAGGAGCTTTTAGTTGCTGTGGCAATTTCATAATCTTGGCCGCCTCAACCTTCCCATCGCTATAAAGTCGCTGATAAAGAATAAAGTTCCTTAGGAGTTTTTTAACGTAATCGCGGGTTTCCTGGTATGAAATTCGCTCAATAAACATCAAAGGATCGGAATCCCTATAAAAACTGAGCCATTTTTTTACAGGCGGCGATCCAGCATTATAAGCCGCAAAAGTCGCAATAAATGAAAGTTCAAAGTCTTGAAACAATGTTGCCAAGTGTTGAGTGCCCAATTTTATAGACACTTCAGGTTTAAAAAGATCATCATATTCAAAGCTAGCTAATTTAGCTTTTTTAGCTTCTTTATCAGCTACTGGCGGAATCATCTGCATTAAACCCAAGGCATTGGCATGAGAGCGCGCTCGGGGATTGAAGGCACTTTCTTGTCGAATTAAGCCCGCAGTCATCCAAGGACTAATTTTGTTTTTCTCAGATTCTTTTTGAATGAGATCCCAATTTGATAATGGGTAAAGATAGGAAAGCTCCTCTTCGCGATACTTACCAGCATTTTTAATCCGTAGCATTTCTGAAACCTGTAAGGAGCCCATGGCATCTCCCATTTTAAATCGAAGCCAAGAAACAGCATAAGCAAAAGAGAGAGCTTTTTGGGGATATCGCTTATTTGAATCAAAAAACCGCCATAATGAGGCGGAAAGTGATGGAAAGAGCAAACGAGCCTTATCTTCTTGCTGGATTCTATAATAAAAATAGGCCTGAGCTAAACTTCCATACTCACGCGATTTAGGCACTCCTATATCCGAAAAAAAGTCACTCCATTGAGGTTCCTTAATTTCAGGAGCCACTCTCAAGCGCCAACTTTTTAAAGGAGTTCCCATTTCAATAAGAGCCAATCCAGACAAAGTTCCATAAAATGACAAAGGATCAAGATCATAAGATTCTTGGAAATATTTTTTTGCAGCTTTTTTATCGTTTAGATAAACGGCTAAGCGTCCTCTCCAAAATCTAAACATTATTTTCTCATCGTCACTTCGTGCAAAAGGAATCAGGGCTTCTAAAGCTTTAGTGAGATCGGCTGCATTCGGTTTTTTATCTTTTATTGAAACTTCCCAAATTATAAAAAATTTACGCCAAAGCAAACTCACTCGAGATTCATCGGGCTGTCGAGACGCTAGAGCTTTATCAATCTCCGGCAGAGATTCGGCTTTACGCTCTCCTTGTTCACTTATTCGAGCCAAATAATAAAGAGCATCTTCTAATCCATAACTAAAATTATTATCTTCATTAAATTTTACAACTTCAAGAAAAATTCTTTTAGCCTCTTCTTCTCTTTCATAAGTCCAATACCAGCGCGCAATCTGAAGAAGCTTTTGAACATCCGCCGCAATACTAGGTGAATTTTTATCGAGATTAAGAAATCGTTTTACTAAAAGATATCGCTGAATAATGTCTGGAATTTTTTCTCTTTGATCAAGAATCCTTAAAACTCTCACATGAAGCTTAAAGGCTTCCCACAACATTTCTTGATCGGTCACTTTATCTTTAGGAAGATTAAAAATTTCATTCAACACCATGAGTGCTTGTTGACCTTGTACTTTTTTAACCAAATAACGAACTTGAGCCAGTATTTGCTCTAAGCTGAGGTCTTTAAGAGCAGGAGGATTAAAAAACAAATTCAGTTTATAAACACGAACAATATCTTTTACTTTTTTTCTAAAAGATTCGTCCGGAAAATAAACCCACAAATCGTTAAGTCGCTCAATTAAAAAATGTCGCTCCACCATGTCTTTGGGAGGACCAGAAAGTGCAATACTTTGTGTCCAATAAAAAAAGTTATCGTCACTTAAATTGTCCTTGAGCGGTTCCTTACGACGTCTTTTACTTTCCTCAAGCAACCATTCTCGCATGGGCATAGCCCCTTGCTCTTGAATCCAGCCCGCAATTAATTGGAATATTTTTTTCGAAGACTTATCGTCGTTCAGTAAATATGTAGAACGATTTTTTAAAAAACTTTCTAAAGCAGAAAAGCGCAAAGTCTCACCTAAGACTTGAAACTTTAACATGTGAGCATCGAATTGAAATAACGGGGAAGGGCTAGCCTCTAACATGGGCTTTAACCAAAACTCAATTTCATCTAAATGTCTTTCAGTTTTAGCAATTAAATCAGACTCCGGATTGTTAACCCCTGGCTGCGGCCCCATGGGCCCCATATTTGAACTCTCACTATTAGGGGCTTGCTGTTGATTAGGAACTCCAAAAAGAAATTGGGAGAGTGTAGGAGCTTGAAAATCGGCTTGAGGAATTTTTAATTTTTTTTGAATTTTACCAAAGATTTCATCTTTCACTTTTAAGACGTCATCAAAAAGAGTATCAGCGACAACAATCCTTAATGCAGGATTTTTAAAATTTTCTTCACGAGCTTGAGTGATAAATTCTTCAAGTGGGCATTGAAGCTCATAGCCCTCTTCGTCGACTTCGCGTTTGAGACAATGTTCAATTTTTCCGAAATTAAAGGCTTTCTCCAACGGGCTCGATGCATAGAGCGAAGTTCCAATAAAAAATGCTAATATCCCCGCCCTAAACATATAGAATAGACTAACAGAAAAAATCGATAAAACGGAGCGTTATAAAGGCAGCTTTTTTGGTAGAAATTAGCTTTTCGCAAATCTACAAGGCATAGTGAATTTAATGGAGAAATTCATCGCATGAATGCACTAATTCTTGTCGCTGCCCTAGGTTACTTCGTAGATGTTTACGATCTTATACTTTTTTCAATTGTCAGAATTCATAGTCTTGAAGAAATAGGATTAAGTGGTTCTGATTTGCTCGACAAAGGCCTACTCATTTTGAACCTCCAAATGATTGGAATGCTTTTAGGGGGAATTCTTTGGGGAATTTTAGGTGATAAAAAGGGACGCCTGTCCGTGCTCTTTGGCTCTATTCTGCTTTATTCATTAGCTAATATTGCCAATGGCTTTGTTCAAAGCGTTGAGCAATACGCCGTTTTACGCTTTATTGCCGGTATTGGTCTTGCTGGAGAATTAGGAGCTGGAATCACATTGGTTGCCGAAGCCCTTCCAAAAAACAAAAGAGGAATGGGCACCACTATTGTCGCGGCCGTAGGGGTTACGGGCGCCATAGCCGCAGCTATCATTGGTGGGATTTACCACTGGAGAACTTGTTACTTTATTGGCGGTGCACTCGGACTAGCCTTATTAGCTCTGCGTATTTCAGTTAGAGAATCCTCTATGTTTCAAAAAACTCGGAAACAAAGCAAGTTGGCCCATGGAAATATATCCATGCTCTTTAACAACGGCCCCCGCTTTAAACGCTACATAAAATGTCTCATGGGAGGATTACCGATTTGGGGCGTGCTTGGAATCTTAGTGTCGTTTGCTCCAGAACTTGCCAAATATCACAACCTTCAGGAACCCGTGCTAGTGAGTCAAACTGTTCTTTTTGCATACATCGGACTCACTATTGGAGATTTAGGCTCTGGGATTTTAAGTCAAATATTAAAAAGCCGAAAAAAAGTCCTTCTAATATTTCAGGTTCTCACACTTATAACATCGGCATTGTTCCTAACTTATCCCGTCACTTCGGCAAAAGAAATATATATGCTTTGCATTCCCATGGGAATTGCCATTGGATATTGGGCAGTATTCGTAACTAGTGCAGCCGAGCAATTTGGAACCAATCTTCGATCCACAGTGACTACGACCACACCCAATTTCGCTCGAGGAATGGTGACTCCTTTAACTCTGCTTTTCACTTTTTTCAAAGGAAGCCTTGGATTGCCCGTAGCCAATGCAGCGTTGTTCGTTATGGTCATCGCTTGCTTGATTGCTATTTATTCAACTTGGCATTTGAAAGAAAGTTTTTCGGCTGATTTAGATTTTGTAGAAATGTAATTATTGAGGATTATCAATACGAATTAGGCTCTGCTTAGCTTCTTCTTTAAGAGGTGCTAATTGCTTTTCTAATCCTGTGTTGGCTTTAAGAAGTTTTAGTTTTTCGGCCTCTAATTTTTTAATGCTATCTGCATCGAGCTTTGAAACTTTTTTACCCCAAGGACCATGAGCAATGGCCAAAGCTTGAGCTAAACTTTCGGGGTATTTAGTAAATGCAGTTGATTGAGACACAATCTCTCTTGATATTTTCGTCACATCTTTCTCATTAATATCAAGACCCATGGAATTATCTAGCAATATTTGAAAGCCAGCTATAGTAGGAGAGATATTTCCATACCTCTTTACTTCAGCAGCAAAAATAAAAAACAATTCAACAAATTGAGTGGCATTTAAATTTGGCCCATGAGTTTTGAAAAAAGCTGAAATAGCCTGATTGGTCTCTTTTTCTCCAGCTAATCTATCAAGAACTCTTGCGGCCTCTTTAACGGCTTCCCAAGCATCACCACTAATGGGTTTAATGGGAGCAGGCCTAAAACCTACTACAGATTTATTTATCTCTTGAATTCTTGATTGATTAGCCTGAATTTTATCTTTGATAGACTGAGACTTATCCCAATAGCTTTTTGATATTTCACCAAGTATATCCAAACGCGACTTTACAAGCTCTCGAGTAGAATCAGTCAATTCAACAAACTGATTGGCCAATACAAGATCCGCTAAACTCATGGCTTTAATATTTTTACGAATAAAATAGTCCCGGCCTGAAAGGGAAATAGACTGCAAATAATGCCAATCACCATCACCCATATTTGATTTTTGTTTTAAAAACTCCACATCAAAGTTTTCATAAAGTGGAAGGGGGCTTGAGGCACGAGTTAAAACTTTTCGCCGAGTCCAATAATCTCTAAAGCGCTGAAGCGGACCTCGTAATTTAGAAATTCTTTGTGCCACAAGCGCAGGTTCATTCACCAAATGATAAAGAATCGCAAATTTTAATTCTGATAAAGCTGGGTCGAGAGCATAATTTCTTTTCCAATAATTTAAAAATCTCAGATAGTCTTCAACCTGCATTCCAAATTTTTTGGAGATAGCATCTATAGCCACCAAATCGCCAACTTCAAGTTTAGTTTCGAGAGCATTGACTATTCTCTCAGCAACATATTCTAAAAATTCAATTTTCTTAGAAGACTCTAAGGCTGGAAAAGCTAAAATGACTAAACGGATTTGCTGTGGACTTTTAACTCCCTGAAACATCAACTCATCGGCAATCGCCCGATCTAAAATTCCATTATGTTTTTGATCGCCAGAATAAAGACTAGAACCTGAAAGCTCTTGAGCAGCTACTTCCATGTTGAGTCCTTCAAGTCCAGCTCGCAAAACAGGACGCCATTGCTCAGAATAGGTCAGTAAAAATCTTTCACATTTTGAATCTAAAATCGTAGCGGAAGCAGTAGAAGGAACAGCTAAAAACGAACTTGAAAACGAGTGACTAACTGAAAAACAAAGACTCAAAAGGAATAAGCTTTGAATGGCTCTCAAGATGCCGAGGGTATAAACTAATTTATAAATCTAGCAAAGTGAAAAATGACCAATTGCAGCAATTTATTTTAATGTAATATCAAGTGCTTGGCTAATAGTCATAAGCCCCGTTTTCAAATCTGGAAGGCTGGGCCAGCCGTAACCTATACGCATGTAACACTTATCAATTTCAAACCAATGACCAGGGCCAACAAAAGTTCCAAATTCGTTATTGAGAGTTTTATAAAATACTTCAATTTTGTCTTGGCTTATATTTTTAATTCTCGGAAAGCCTACAACTCCTGCCACTGGAGTTACACCTTCCATTCGAGTTTCTGAAGTAAGCCAATCATTGTAAATTTTTCTTTTAGCTAAAATGTCCTTTTTTATTTCGGGTAGCCAGCGACTGCGATCGCGATAAAAACGATACGACAACTCTTCATCAACAATAGAACCTGTAATGACGATTTGCTCTTTAGCCGCTAAACATTTTTCTTGAAGTGCCGCATCTTGAGACATCATCCAACCCATTCTTAAACCCGGCAATCCATAAGTTTTCGAAAGTGAAGACACACTAATGGCTTTGTCTGAAAGGGTTGCCGCCACGGGAAGTTTAGCTTCAAAAGCCATATCACGATAAGTTTCGTCGACGAGCAAATAAACTCCTCGATCGGTGATCGATTTTACAATATTTTTAAATTCTGCTTCTGATACTTGTGTGCCTGTTGGATTGTGAGGAAAAGTTAGACTCACAAGTTTTGTGTTTTTCTTAATCCTTGAAAGTATCCACTCGAGATTAGGTGCAAAGGAATTTTCGATTTTCAATGGAATAAATTCCACTTCAGCGCCAATACTGCGTGGGGTTTCAATATTAGTGGCATAGTTGGGATGCTCTACCAAAATATGATCGCCAGCTTTTAATAAAGAAGTTGCGATAAAGAACAAAGCGCCCGCGGCTCCAGGGGTGAGCAAAATATGCTCGGCTTTAAGTCCGGCATCTTCGGCAATAAGCTTACGCAATCCTGGATGCCCCACATGATCGCCATAACAAAGGAGTAAGTCTTTAATATCGAAATTAAACTTGCTGAGGTCTTGGTCGGAATAAGAACTCTCCGTGAGATTATATTTAATACTGGCGTAACCCATTTGCTCTGGCGATTCGATTTCAATTGGCATTCTTTTGAAGTTCATAGTTTGACAAACTTTAACACTAAGCACCTTTAGTCTTAAAGGGGTAGGTATATTTTCTTATACATATGGAGCATTTAGAGTCCTAACAGAGTTCTAGCTTTAAAGCTTTTGACTTGCAGTGACAGGCATAGGAACAAGAGGCAGCGATGAGAAAATTCTGGCCCATAGGGGGCTTGCTTTCACTTCTTAGCCTTTATTCTCTCAATGGAAAAACTCAAGAATCCAATTCCGAGCTCATTCAAAAGAATCAATTTTCTTTGAAACCTGAAATTAAATACTTTGGCATTCAAAACTCCCATGTTTCAAGTAGACTCTATCGCTTCGAAGCCTTGAGCCAAAACTACATACAATTATCTCCGACTGCTTACTTTAAAGGCGATTTTTCTTTGAAATTAACAGACGGACAAGTTTACACGCTGTTACCCAATGAAGAAAAACCCGAAAAAATCTTTAAAGTTTATTCTGCCAACTTCAATTTTAAGGCTCTTAAAATTGCCAAACTTTCATTCGGGCTGATTGAGCAAAACAAACTCATTCCCGAAATTCTAATCGATCCCTCTGAAGCTTATTTTGGTGTTGCTCATTTTTTAAATTTTAAGCATTTTGATATCCATGGTGAATTTGTAACCCTACCTACAAATGAGACCTTCATTGCAGCCAGCTCTTCGAGAACTCAGCCCTCAACCCTAACGCAAGAAGAATTAAATTTATATTTTGATAGTGAAAAAAGCTTTCATTTGGCTCTTGGCCTTTATAGCTTTTCTCATCTGAACAGCGTCTTGGCATATTCAAGTAGCTTTAAAGGAAACGATGTAAGAGGAATTAACAACCTCAACTCTAGTTTCAACAATAACTTCAGAGGCACTTATCTAGAAATCTCTAAAGACATCATCTGGTCCTCCAGTGAATTATATTTTGAAGCCACTTACCTCAGAAATTTAGAAGTGAACAAAAGACTAGGTGAATCTTTCGAACTTATAAGCTTTTTTAATACGTGTTTTTCGAAAATCTGCATAAAACCTAAAATCACTGGGTTTTATATCAATCCTGAATCAGGCCCCGCTTCATTGACTTCTAAAGATTTATTTTTCACGAATTCAAAAGGTTTTCGCAATGAATTGCAAGTTTTTTTGAACGACTCTAACTTAGAATTTTCTTTTAAATGGACGCATGCGCAACCCATCAGATCAAGAGCTTATTCTAGTTCCTCTGAAATGATTTCTTTATCACTAAGGAGTTCCTTTGAACTTTAACAAATTTAAATTCCTATTCCTTTTAGTGACTTTCTTTAACTCATGCGGAAAACCATTAAACACAACATCCACTAGCGATTCCTTATCTTCATACATCATTGAACCTATAAAAGGTGCTCATTTAAAAATGCTTTCTATGGACTCTCTTGGCAGACCCTCTCGACAAGAATTCAGTATGAGTGCTTGTGTTAAAGAGCGTATCCACATGCAAGCTATCGTTGGTGAAAACTTTAAAATAGAGGGAGAAAATTTTTCGCAAGAACTCACAACGGATGATTTGGGGTGCTTACATTGGAATGAAGAACTTATCTTAAATTATGCAAATTCTGAAAAATATTTAAAGATTAAAAGAATTTTTAGAGGTTCGAAACGCTACCCAGGCGCCACAGAAGTGAACATGGCCTTAAACCCATGGAATCCGAAAAACTCTCCCATACTCGATTTACGTTATGAATCTTTAAATTCTGACGAATCCAATATCGAAACATTTCAAGATTCAAATTCAGAATTAGAAATTCAAGACATTTTATTTCACTGGAATAGAGAGCGATACGATCTTTTTCGAATAAACCAATGGCTTGATTTACTCGTGGCCCAAGAATATCGATTACTACTGCATGCCTCTCTTAAAAGATGGACCAAAAATTTCGGATGGACCACAGAGAATATCGAAAATGGTAGCTTGAAAATTGCTATTGGACTATTCCCTGAGACCAAGGATCAAGAAATTGATTTCAAACATCCACATTCTATTAGAACTTACCAATCTGAAATTTCCTCAGGGCGAGCTGCTGCGGATGTAGTCGTTGAATACGCTAGCCTTGTACACGCCACTGTTAGAAATAGACTCCTGATTCAAATTCAAGACGTCGACCAGCATTACGATGCCAAAACTTTTGAAACATTTATTTTTCCCCAAATTGAATCGGGCCACATGATTGCCAAAAAAGCTAACATTGATTTGTTTGCTTACAACAACACTACTGCGAGTCTTCAAAAGTTTAATGAATTGAATTTAGATAAACCCTACGAATTGTTTAAAAAGCAATACAATGTTGAGGATCTTAGTTGGGATAATTTCCCTAATGCATCCGAACTCTCAAAAACAGAGGGATCTCAATACCAGGGCAGATCAAAAAATGCATGGATCAGCAAAGAAGAACTGAGTCTTTGGATGCAAAATGGGGCTCTATCATTTAATGAAAAGTTTCTGAAGCAACTTTGCTATAGAATATTCCCGAAAGCTCTTATTCAAAACACCAAACAAAACGATAAAAATGAATTTAACCATTGTCTCTTAAGACCTGAGGCCTTTTTCCAAACTATCTTGCAAAACTTTGTAGAAACTATACTCGACAAATATCCAAAAGTTGTCGGCTACCCAGAATCTTCATTTTTAAACTTACAGTTAGATTCTAGGATTTCTTCTGAAAATTCAGAGAAGCGAGAAAATGGCGACACCATTAGCGCAGAAATTGAATTAGAGGGGGCTGCGAAAGCCATACCCTTTGCAAGAACCATAAGCATAGGCGCTGGCTATAGAAAATACTGGACTCACTCTTATTCTGAAGCCGAAGTTCAACAAAGCGGAGTGCATTTTGATTTTAGTAAAAGATTTTTTGTTGAAGAAAGACCCTTAGTGATTTCTGCAAAAGTCCGCACATGTTTGTCCATAGCACCTCGTGAACTTATACAATTTAGAGTGATGCAAATTTGCTTTAAAGATTTAAGAGAAGCTAAATATGAAGAGTCCTATTATTTTGCAACACAAAGTTTTGCCGATATAAAATCGCCCTGGAGAGATATGTATGGCGTTATGGGACCACTTCGTTTTGTAATTCGAGGAAAGCATCGATTTAAAGATTTTATTGATTATGCACAAAAAAACACCTTAAAATTTGCTTTCGAAAATAATACGAGTTTCGAGGCTGAGGATGCCTTAAAAGCAGTCCATCAAAGTGAAGTCTTAGGTTTTCCAGGAGTCTTAGACGCACCCGTGATGAGACACCCCATCAGACCCGAAACTCCAACTTCTTCAAGTTGGATGGGCTTCACACCTGGTTGGTTTACTAACCCATAATGCTATGAACCATTATTAGATCAACGCATATAGGGCCATTGGATTTTAATCTTTTAAAAACTCCTGTATGTTAAAGACATGAGTACTAATAAAGATTCTCACTTTTTTTCACCCATGGAAGAAATTCTTTTTGAACAACGTTACGTGCAAGTGAGTGGCCCTGTAGGGTCTAAGCTAGCTCTCGAAACCAACCGCATGCTTTTGGCTTTAGACAAACTCTCCGACAGCAAACCCATTTATCTTTTTATCGATAGCCCTGGTGGCGAAATCAATTCTGGTTTTGCGATTTTCGACACAGTTCGCTTTATTAAAGCGCCTGTCTACACCATTGTTGCCGGACTCGCCGCAAGTATGGGCTCAATCATTGCACTCTCGGCCAAAAAAGAGCGTCGCTTTGCACTACCCAACTCTAAGTTACTCATTCACCAACCTCTTATTTCTGGCTATCTCCAAGGACCGGCTTCAGACCTTGAAATTCATGCTGAAGACATTGTTAAAACTCGCGAAAAAATCAACCAACTTTACGCACTAGAAACAGGGCGAAGTGTAGAAGAAATTGCCAAGCTCACCGATCGCGATAAGTGGCTCACCCCTCAAGAAGCGCTCGATTTGGGCTTGATTTGTAAAATTATTAAAAGCAAATCAGAGTTAGTTTAAGTAAAAAAGCAAAATTATTTAAGATGCACTGGTTTGTTTATATTATTGAAACACAATCAGGTAAATTTTACACAGGCATTTGCAAAGACATCAACAAAAGGTTTGAGCAGCACTCGGGGCTAAAAAAGGGTGGGGCTAAGTTTTTCAGATCCGACCCTCCCGCGCTTTTAGTTTTTGAAGAAAGCCACAAGTCGCAAAGCCATGCCCTTAAAAGAGAATATGAAATCAAATCTATGAGTCGAGCTCAAAAAGAAGCCCTCATTAGTATTTAAAACATAGTTAATTTTTGACGGCCGTTAAAATCTACATACTCGTAAAATGGATAAATGAAGTTCAATCAAACATTGGTCATTTTTACAGCAATCTTCGCCATCAGCGCCTACTCAAAAACTTTAGAAAAATCACGCGGCACCTACAAAAAGGACTTCAATGGATTTTATTTAAAGCACTTTGATAGAATTAAAATTCCGCAACAAAACTCCATTCTAAAAAATGTCTTTAGAAGCGGCAAACCCGACTACAGCAATGCTGAATCAATAAAAACTTTAAACGACAACGGAATTAAGTTTATTGTTAACTTACAAGCCGAAGAAAGAAACATAGCAAAGTTAGCGAAACTTTTGTCAGACAAAGGCATCACACTCATTCATCTCCCATTAGACACCAGCGAAAATAAAAAAGTAGGAGTCAACGACCCTCAAAAGACTTTAGAAGTCTTAAATAGAATAGAAGATTTACTAAGCACTAAGCCGAACGATGGCGTTTTAGTGCATTGCCAAAGAGGCGAAGACCGCACTGGAGTTTTCATTAGACTACTTCGTGAATCTAACGGTGAATCGGTGGCCAGCACTACGAAGGATTTTAAAAACTATGGTGGAGTGCTCTACAAGCCTCTTCAAAAACTTTACGAAGAAGTTAAGAAAATTGAATAGAATTAATTATACTCATCAGCATTGATATTAAGTTCTTTTAGTATTTCGTCATTCCATTGCTGTTGCGATAAACTTGGATTTACTAAAGGTGCTTCTCCCTCAATTTTATCTTTAGCTCTCAAAATAAACTTTGGGCGCGATTCAATAGTACCAACTGTAGAGCGCCAAGATTTAATTTTTTGGCCTTGAGCAGCCTTTTCACGTTGAGCAGCTTGCCACTGATCGATATGAGCTCGCATGTCTGTCACGTTTAGATCTGGATTTTTCTCACCCAGTTTTTCCCAAAGCTCCATCGCTTTTTGACTTACGCTATTATCGCTAAGCAACACTCCACCCGGCGCACGCTTAGCGACCTCGCGATACAAAAATGAACCCAGGGCCTTTCCTCTAGCCTCAGGCGCAAGCCACACAGTTTGAATTTGAAGAGCTACCGATTGCTTATCTTTACCGTAAATAGTGGACACACCCATTCTGCCAATAGGAGTGTCGCCGATAAAAGCAAAATATCCATTAACAGTCGGCCGAACTGAAAAGTGTTGATGCACCTCTTCTGTAGACATCTCCTTAATTCGTGCGCGAGAAAATTTATTTTTTTTCGCTATTTTAATTAGCAGAGTCAAATCGCATTCTAATGCATAAGTATTCAACATCGAAATCGCCAAGAGGATTATAAATACTCTCAATATTTTCATTATTAAAAACGATAATTAAAACCCACACTGTAGGTATCATCGCTTATGACCCATTCTTGATAGAGGGGCAAATACGAAGCTGTGAGAGTCATATCGTTTTCTAATTTAAAACTAGCGCCAGCATGCACTTTTGTTGAAACAAATCCTTGATTACCATTATGAATCATATAGTAACCCACACCAAAACTAATCCAATTCACATTGGCTGCTGCTACGACATCTACCAAATAATCGTCAGACGCTAAAGTCCACGGAATATTATGCTTGAAATTTATAGAAGCGTACAAACTTTCGCCGCCAAGCCCAACACCAATATCAATGCGGTTGGCTTTGTCTTTTACGCTACGAAGAACTGATGCGATTCTGAGATTTCCCATGTCGTAATAAGCAGCCAAGTCTGTATCAAGATCTTGGTTAGTAACTTTTCTTACAGTGGCTCCCACGGCAAGAGAGCGCAGCAAAAGCGCACCACCGCCCTGATAAATCGCAGGACTTCCGCTAACGAATTTCGGCTCTTTTCTATAGTCCACACCAAGACCAGCGCCCGAACGCGTGTAATGAAAAGCCGCAAAAGGTTTGTCTATTTTAGCGCGCCACATGGCTTCAGCAGTGATTCTTTTACCTTCTTGAAGCGAAGCAGGATTGACCACTAAGGCTTGAGTGGGGGCTGGGTATACAATTCCGGCACCAATAGTACGCTCTGCTCCACCCACTTGAGCTAGCAATGACTGACAACTTAAAATCGAAAAATAGACTAAAACTGCAGCGTCAAAAAAGCATCGAAATTTAAATGCAAGCAGTTTAGATTTCCCAACCTGATTTAACTTTAACTGACTCTCAAAATAAAAACTACAAATTATTTACAATCCTCAGGGCAGTTACAGTGGTTTTCATAGGCCTTTTCGCATTTGTGATCGCCACACGCAATGCACACCATTTCAGCCTTGCCGCCCGCAATACCCATTCCACAATAAGAAATGGAATTACGTTCTTCTAAATTTCCACAACAAGGTATGGCGTTAGGGTCGATTCCGCCGCTTCCCGGCGGACCGCCATTATCAAGTGTTTGGGCCAAATAGAGTTCACCTTTTTTAAAGCATTTTGGTGCTTTATTATTTTCAGCAGCATCAACAACTTGAGTGCAAAGTAAAATTACAAATGTAAACAAAACTAAAATGTAAGTAGAAAATCTAAACTTCATATAGAAAGTATACCTTAAGTTTCAATTAATATTAGTCAGAAAATTTTTACTTAATTAGATAAGCATTCACCTCATTTTTATTCCTATTCATGTTAAACTTTATTCAATGTTAAAAAGAAAAACTTTAATTTACTTAATGTTTATCTTTTTAACTTCATACCTGAATGCTGCTAAAGTAAAAATTTGTGGAATAACTTTAGCTAAAATTGCAAAATTTAATAAGGGGAAAAATGTGCCTGTTTATGAAACGGGTGGGCTCATCGATTATGTGCCAGCTCTTATAAAAGGTGAGAATGTAAAAGCGACTTCTCATTTTTTACCCTTATGGCTACTTAAGCGAACAAGCCCTTCTAAGTTGTTTGAACATGCGGCCACTCTTTCGAAAAATGAAATTGAAATTATTCAAGTGCGCAAAAATAAAGCCTTATTCATTATCGATAAAAGAATTTTTTTACTCGAAGAAAATTATGGAAAATTCCATGTTGATGAAGTTGATTCACAAGACCCACGGGAACTCAAAATGTTTTTTAATGGGCTTAGCTTAATCGAAGAGGGGCCTGGTGTAATTTTTGGGAATGGAATCGGCGACCTTATTATTCCACCCATTTCTCTATTATCTAGACAGCCCAAACACAAAGGCTACCGCTTCACAGTTAATGATGAAGCATTTGACAATCTTCAAAGCAAACTTGCCTCTACCTCAATTAACTCAGAATCTGATTTTACATTAAGTCCAAAAGATTTTATGAGCTCAGACAATGTACAAATTGATAGATTTTACGGAGCAAAGGAAAGGCTTTTATCCGGCACTATGACGGCAGGAGAAGCGCTTATAATTTACATGTTAATCACAAGTGAAAAAAAGCAAAATGAGGAATCACCCAAGCCAACAGAAGCTAAGCAGGATCCTTAATTTAGTTATTCAAAAACTTGTGACATAATTTTTGCTAGCTTAATATGGCGGCATGATTACTTCTTTATTTGCGGGAATTTTAGGTTTAATTTACGCCAAACTATCGCTTGATACTATTGCCGCCAGGCGCGCACACAAAATCTCAATTGGGGTAGGGGGCAACAACGAAATCGCCAGCATTGTAAGTGCTCACTCAAATTTTAGCTCTTATACAATTTATTTGCTGTTTTTAATGTATCTTTGCGAAAGCTCAAGCGCAGTCCCAAAAATCGTAATTTACATAATAGGCTCAGCCTTCACCCTAGGCCGCTTGCTTCACTACTCGGCCTTCAAATCACAAAAGATGAATTTCAAACGAAGAGTGCTGGGCATGCAACTCACTCTTTGGCCACTTATAATATTATCGCTGATAAATATATGGATTTTTATTAGTCGTCACCTAGTAGAATAACTCCTCATGAACGAAGCAAATTTAAAAACAGTTCTTATTGAATGAATATCAAGCGGTCCTAAATCCTCTAATAATACTTGAAAAAATTAATTAATTCATACTTTTATTTAACTTTAGCTTTGAATAAAACAAAGCAAGAATAAAATACCATGGAACAGAAATCAATAAAGCCAATTTTGAAGTCAAGCCAAAATGAGCACTCAAATTTACACAAAACTTTCCAACAATTGCACCTGTTAAAGTTGAAATAATTAGCTCAACAGACAGAAAAGTAGGAAAATATTTTGAATCTGTAATTTTTCTTCTTAGAGATTGGCTTGCGAGAGTACTAGAACCCATAAACAAACCAAAGGTAATTGCTGTAATTATGGCTCCAGTAAAATTTTGCATAACAAGATAAGGAACTAGAGTTATAGCCATGCAAATTGAACCTATAGCGCAGAAAATGCTCTCATCAACCATATCCGTTTTATCAATCCATCTAAGCAGTGCTACGCCTACAGAACCTGACAACCCAATAACAGCATAGGACAAACCCATAAACTCCATACCTAATTTTAAATCTGTAGAAATTACATCAAATATATAAATATTAAAAATTCCGAGAGGAATAAAAGAAAAAAAAGATCTCGTTAAAAGAAGCCTTCTCAATTGATTATCTTTAATAATATATTTAAGATTTTTAATATATGAGTGAGATATATCTGTGCGTAATTTTTCCTTTAATACTAAAAACTGCAAACTTAATCCACTTATAATTGCAAAAATAAAACTAATTGCATCTAGCATAATAGATAATCCATAATGAAAATAAGTTAACAATATAAAAGAAAATATAGGTCCCAGAAACTGAGCTCCAAAGAATGCAGAAATGATTTGACCTTGTTTCTCTCTATGTGAATTATCCATATCTGAAATAGTTTTGGAAAAATATTCAGTTGCCATTAAATAAATTCTGTCCAAAAATGCTACGATAGTCATAAATAAATAAACGTATTGCACTATATTGATAGTAAATTTTTGTAATAAAAAATAAACCAGACCTAACACCAACAAAGAAATAAATTGTGTCAAAATAATAAGACGTTTTGGGTCAAATTTTATTAACAAAAATGGATAAATAGCAGCCGCCAAAGCATGGCCTACCTGCTGAATTGCCATTAAAAGACCTGCTTTTAGCGCACTTCCCGTAATTACATATAACGCATATACGACGCCAAAGAATCCAATATGGTTTCCTATTGAAGTAATAAATTGAATTCTAGCAAGAACCTTATTTGTTTTAATCATTAAAAATCACTCCAAGAAAGTCCTCTTGCAAAACTTACAAACACAAAAGGCATATTATCTTCAAAATGATCATCCATCTCAGCCAAGCTACGAATCCACTTATCAAGTGTAGTTAATTGATCAAGAACATGAGGGAGATGCTCCTTTTTTATACTTTGCAATGAATAAATAAATTTTTGATCAGGATCATTTTCTGATGTCGAATAATTATCAATTTTTGATTTTATGTATTTTATGCCTTTAAAAGCTACAGGTGAAGGTGAATTAACCTGTGTAGGTACCTTCAATCCCTGGAATGGTCTTCGAATTTCAATACCCTTATTTATTTCTAAAAGCCCTAATTTTTCTAAATTTTTAATAATATCAATTTTACTTTTAAAAAAATTTAAAGATAGCTTTTCTTTAAGGACTAATAGATCCAGGAATCGCATTGCCTCTGGATTATCATTCAAATAATTAAGTTGATTTTCATTTAAAAGCTTTACATCTTTTATTACATCCCAAACATCAGGTGTTTTTTTATCAATTTTTATTGAAAGATTTTCTTGAATGTAATCAATTAGAGATACCGCACCCTTAGAACTCACCTCAAAACCTTTTAAATATGCGATAAGAGCTGCTTTAAATTCTTCTGTTGGTAATTTTTCAATTACCTTTGTAAAAACTTCAAAACTAGGTTGTCGTGAACCTGAATAAAGTTGTAAGAAATTTCGCTGTCCAATCTTCAAATGCCTCTCACCTCCGAGATGCATATAAAGCGCTGTAGCTGAAGTTAATTTTTTCTTATCTTTTAAATACTTTAAGAAAGAATTGAATTTCATAATTACTACAATTTTAGAACAACTTGTTCCATTAGTGAATTAAAGTGTGTTATTTAATTTGACGTTAGAAAAGCACTAAAATAAGTATTGTTTCACGAGCTGAAAGGAAAATTTTTATGTCAAAAAATATATATCTTAAAAGTTTAACAATTATTTACTTAATAGGTTTAAGTTATTTAATAGCAGGCCCCGGACATGGGGGGACTGATCCCTTAAAAAATATATCAAATCCTAAAGTCGCCCAAGTATCTGGTAATTTAATTAAGAGCAAAAAGGATCAAATTCATAAAGGACAAAAATTAAAAAGGCAAAATATTCAAAACATTATCAAAGGAACTAATCTTAAGTGTACTATCATTTCCCTTGGTGGCGGAGTAGCAGGAAACTACATCGTCAAAGTTTAAAAATGTTAATATTTAGTTTTTATGGTTAGAGCATAAAAAAGGGCTCTAACCGGGTTTCATTTAGTTTATTAAATTTTTGTGGATTTTCAAAACTACTTGGAACGATCGATCGATCAGAGCTTTGACTAAGGTCTCACAGCTCTTCTTCGTCGTCAACTTTTTTTATCTTTTAACGAATATGGAGCATGTGTGGAATATCTTTGTCTTGAAAATCAAAAACAACTCGATAAAATTAGCGAGCTTAGCAATTTAGTGAAGCAAGTCTTTCACGACTTAAAATCGCCCATGCTAGCTCTTGAATACTTCCTTAAAAGGAACGAAAAATTGCCTCCTGAAGATAAGTTATTCATTCGCTCTTCAATTAAACGAATCCTAAACATTTGCAACGACCTCAACATCAACTCCCTTAATCCAGACTCAGACTACCGTAGAAAAATTCAGATTGTAGACATTGAAGCCCTTTTTAACGAACTCAGCACACACAAATCTATCGAGAAACACGACAACCCTAATATAAAATTAAGAATCTACACGCAAGAGCTTATTAAATCTAACTTTTACAAGCTTGGATTAAACGAAGCCGACTTGTTTAGAATCTTATCGAACCTCATTAACAATTCCTTCGAAGCTATCAGCAGAGAAGGGCAGATTATTGTTAATGCCTATCGCGTACAAAACCATTTGGTGTTTTCTGTAGTTGATAATGGTTGTGGATTTGAATCAGGAGTTCTCGAAAAACTTGGTCGCGAAGCAGTTAGTCATGGAAAAGACCCGAACTCCAACATGGGCATCGGCCTCTTAAATGCCTTTAAAAAAATTGATTCTGTTGGGGGCAAAATACGCTTACCTTTTGTAAAATCTGGAGCCACTGTTGAAATACATCTACCCATTTACGGATGCATTTTTAAAAGAAGACAGTTTATTTAACAAACCATCTCTCTCTACTTAATTCTCAAACTTCACTCTGCTGAGTATATTTGTAATTTTTTCTTGCGCGGCAGGCGACAATCTCTCGGCATCGCGCTTTGGTCGCACTTGTATAGTTTGTAGTCCTTCGCGATTTCTAATTAACTGAATCGAGAATATCGAAGTTTCTCCAGCCAATTCTCTTTTAAACACTTCGACCAAATCTGTAACGGCTGCTGGACTATCAAAATGTGGCAAGCGAATCATGGCGCTTTCTACAAAATCGCTTCTATCGGCAGACCAACGAATTCCATTACTCCAATCCGAATTGTAACCAACCGATGAACTAATCTGCTTTGAAATTGGCTCTTGCGAATAAACTAATTTATTACCAGCCATACGCTGAGCGCTTTGCACCACCTCAGAATTCCTTAGGCTCTCTAGACGTTGCTCTTCGGCTCGTTTTGCGTCTTCTATCGCTTTAGCAGCAGCCTCTTTCTTCGAATTCACTTCGGCAATAAGCTCTGCCTTGCCGGGCCCGGGCGCTTTAAATTCTGTTCTCTCTAAAATATTAGTTACAGAATCGCGAATGTCGTCGGGGGCATATCTGATGCCGGCTTTCATTTTTATTTGCGCTGTTAAATACCCATCTTTATCTTTAATTAAGTCTATTGAGCTAACACTGGCGTGTTTTGCAAAATTATCTTCCAAAAGCTGCACAAAACTATCGACCTCCCCGCCTTGTTCTCGTTGGGGTAGGCGCAAATTAACAATACCGCCCTTATTAGATTGAACTCCAGAATACCACTTAACGCCATTACTCCATTTCGAAGTGTAGTATTCATTTTCAAGCATTGTTGCCACAGCACTGCTTTCGAGTGGAAAATCAGCAGCCCTAGCTTTTGATTGTTTCTTTAGACCGCAAGACTCTATTAGCGCTTTGAAAATATTGGCATGACTAAACTGCGAATTCATAAGCAGGGCCAAAATAAGGAATCGAGAATACATGCTAATACTTTATATTGTAACGAAATTGTTAGATAAATGTTACAAAATTAAATTATAAATAAGCCTTTATAATTCCAATCTTTACAACTCATTGCAAATTTCAATTTCATAAGAATTCACATAGGCCTCTACATCGCGGAGAAAACGCCGGCACACGGGAGCGAGCTTTATTGAGCGTGTATTTACTGGGTAGGAATCTACCTATTAAGATTTTCTCACAAAGTTCCACAACAAAACCGTGCCCCGCAAGCACAGAAATCCATTTCACCGCAACGGGTTAGCTAAATTTCAAGAATGAGACTCAAGTTTTCGTGAATTGTAACCGATCCTACTTACGACCTCGCGGTCGTTTTCGTTGTTTTAGAATAATCCAGGTCGCTATCACGACCTGGATTAACCTTAAAACCAACAACAGAAATTCAAGGTGTCTCATAAGCACCTTCCTCTCTATTGCGTACACACTTCCATGTGAAAACTTTGCACTAACGGGGCAGATAACCTTAGCGAATTCTATGCCAAAAAAATTCGACCCTAAACCAAGCCAAAAAAATTCGACCCTAAACCAATCGCAGCCCCAAATTGACTCAATGCGTCTAATGCTGTATAATTCGCCCACTTAATGAAGCTAACTATACGTAATTACTTATTTCTATTTGCAATAGTTCTTACTTTTATTTCAAGCGCTGAGAGTGCTGAGAAATTCAAAAGTGTTGCCGTGATTGGCGACAGTGGGGCCACTGGAATTATGGCCGATCCACGAATTTTTTTAAGTTACTCGGCCCTTGGTAGAAGCATTCCAAAGCCTACAAATCACAACAACGTTGATTTAAGTAGCTTCAAAAAACTCTACGATGAATTCGAGATTTCATTGCCTTTAAATTCCGCTGGAAGCTCGAGTGGATTCGAAGGTTATCCGAATCATTTTCTAAAATTTAAAACTGAATTAGGCAGAAACTTAGAAATCGTATTTCAAAGCCAGCTTAATTTTCGCGAAATGACCTGGGCCTTTTTAGCCACTCGCTCACTGGTTTCAAAAGCTAGCGACATCAACTTATATTCTATAAATGGCAAAAGAATTGGAAGCATTCACGAAGAAGTGGACGTGATGAAAATTATTAGCAAAGACGAAATGCCTGAAGCCACTTTTGTTTCTTTCACGGCCAACGACTTTTGTGCCGATAATGTCTTTTTACCTGAAGAAAGAGAAATAGCACTCACTCGATATGCCAAAGACTTAAAAGAAGGATTAGAAAAATTGAGCTCTATGAAAAAAAGCCTTAGCGCACATCATGTTTACGTTTTAGCGCCTATGCCCGTTACAAAAATTTTATCTTCAGCTGAAATTGCTGAAAAGAAAATTTATCTTCCCATAAAAGGCGAAACAACTTGTAGAGACATTCGATCGGGCGACTCCATTCCTGTCGCATTCTCTAAAGCCGATTACGGCGTTGCGATTAGAAAAATGTGCCCATCAATTCTTAGCATAAAACCTGAAGACAAAGAAAAAATCGCTTTTATGGAAGCCTTATATAAAGATGTATTGAACATTCAAAAAACTACAATTGACGATCTTAAACTAAAAGCAGCTTCAAATGTTATTTACCATTACATTCCAGAAATATTTGATATCGATGTTAAACCCAAAGACATTGCCAACGATTGTTTTCACCCCTCTATTTACGGCCACGCTAAAGTAGCAAGAATTTTAAAAGCCCATTTACTATTAGACAATTGAAATAAAAAAAAGGGCCAAGGATAGAGGGATATCCTTGGCCCATGAAACTTAATTGTTTTCTTTTTCAGTACAACAATTGCAGTTTTCACACTCACAAGAATCATCACAAGAATCGCAATTATTGCAATCTTCTTCACAATTACAAGTACAATCCTCGCAACACTTGCAGTGTGTGTCAGCAAAACCATTAAGGGGTGCAAAAGCTATTAGCCCTAAGGCTAGAAAATATTTTTTTAACATAAAATCTCCTTTAAATTTTTAAATAAAACTAAAAATAAATTTAAACGGAGATTTTTGGGGGTTTAAAAAGTGTAGAAACGAATTCATACCCGCTTGAGCCAAAATAATTAACTAAAAACAATTTAGAAGGAATTTTATATTCAAAGGAACTAAATTGGAGCCCCAACAAACAACAGCAATTTAATATTTTATTTGAATACTCAAATTCATTTTCTGAACTTTGTCCAATTGGAATTTGATTAGAGCCCAATGATTCATGATCGCAATGATATGCGCAACTTAAAAAGAGCAACGGCAAAAGAATCAGCATCACTAATGCAAAAACTTTACACCGGCCCTTATTTAACATTTTACAATTATTACACGACTCCATAACTTATAAAAGATGACACTACTCCCACCGTTAAGCACCTTGTCACAGTAATCAGATTCCTTAAAAAATCATCGAGCTTCTAATCTCGCTATACGAAGATCTAAATCTGGATGCGTTGAGAAAAGTTTAAGAAAACCACCGGCCTTGCCTGAAATTTTTA
The DNA here is from genome assembly GCA_018001635.1 of Pseudomonadota bacterium. Lineage (GTDB taxonomy): Bacteria > Bdellovibrionota > UBA2428 > UBA2428 > UBA2428 > JAGNHS01. Next base: position 29,198 of record JAGNHS010000030.1, read on the forward strand.
AAGTAGCCAGAGCCGCACTTTCTTCTGCCTGCGGAACTTTCATATTTTCCTTAAGTCGCTTAAGTGCAGCAATCATATTATTTCTTCCTGAAAGACTAGCTCCACCGGCATCTGCTCGAAACTCTCTTGCACGAGAAAAAGATCCAACAACAATCATTCCTAATATACCAAGTAAAATTTCTAGAGCTATAACAACAACAAATTGAATCATTGGCCGCTTGTCTTCAGACACTAGCTGGCTTGCAAAAAATCCCGCAACTCGGGCTAGAAACATAACAAAAGCATTAACGACACCTTGAACAAGAGTCATAGTCACCATGTCACCATTGGCAATATGAGCCACTTCGTGAGCAAGCACGCCGTCAAGTTCTGCCTTGTTCATGTTACGAAGCAATCCGGTTGAGACCGCAACAAGGGAGCGACTTTGAGTCGGTCCCGTTGCAAAAGCATTTAATTCCTCTGATTCATAGTAACCCACTTGCGGCATAGCTTTAAGCTCAGCTTTAAAAGCCAAGTCATGAACTCTTCCAACTAATGCACGGAGTTCAGGATTTGGGTCGTCAGGCTGTACAATCTTGACTCCCATCATCCATTTAGCCATGACTCTCGATAGAGCCAGAGAAATGAATGCACCACCAAAGCCCCACAAGGCACAAAAAATTAAAAGAGATTGATAATTAATTCCTCGTGCATCTAGATAGGGCCTAACCCCCAAAGCATTTAGAACAATAGATATCGTCAGCATAATTAAAACGTTGACGACTAAAAATAAAAATACTCTTTTTGCAATTTTCATATAAATCCTCCTTAAAACTCCCCTTTATGAAGAAGTTTAGTTGCTGCAATTTTACGCTTACGCTTATCGACTATTAATGAGACCACTATGGATGATCCAATCAATCCTCCAATGATACCCAAAGACCAACTTATTGGAAATTTGCCGCCAAAAGCTTCGTTGAGCCAAACCATTTTAAGACCAACAAATATTAGAACTGATGCCAGTCCATATTTAATATAGGCAAATCGATCCATCACACCCGAGAGCATAAAATACATAGACCGAAGTCCAAGTATCGCAAATATATTTGATGTGAACACTATTAAAGGCTCTTTAGTAATAGCAAAAATCGCAGGCACTGAATCGACCGCAAAAATGATATCAGTCAGCTCAAGAAAAACCAGAGCCAAGAAAAGAGGTGTTACATATCTCAGACCATCTTTCTTAATAATAAATTTCTGACCTTCAATTTTTGGATGCACTCTAAACAATCGCTTTAACTGTCGTATTATAAAATTGTTTTCAAGGTCTTGCTGAGCAGTACCTGCGAAAAACATTTTTACACCTGTTAGGATAAGTAAAACCCCAAAGAATATAACAAGCCAATGATAACTTAAAAGCACAGAACCCATAGCGATAAAAATAGCCCTAAAGAACAACGCTCCAAGAATTCCCCAAAAAAGGACTCGGTGTTGATATATCTTCGGTATTGCAAAATAACCGAATACGACCGCAAAAACGAAAATGTTATCGATAGCTAGAGACTTTTCTATAACAAAGCCGGTTAAAAATTCGAGTGCCATTGATTTGGCTTGTGAATCGGGGTCAAAACCCTCAATAGATAGATAGCGTTGGTCGCTTGAAAATTTCCACTTTGCATAGAAATAAAATAGTAAGTTAAAAACTAAGGCCAAACTAATCCAAACAGTCGTCCAGATAGAAGCTTCCTTAACCGAAACCTCATGGGCTTTTCTATGAAAAACACCAAGATCCAAAGCCAGCATCAACAACACAAAAGCCGTAAAAGCTGCATACAACCACCAATAATCTACGAAGGGAAAAAGAACCATAAAAACTATCTCCTCACTTAATAACCTTAATATCGCAAAAAATTCTCAATTGCTCAAATAGATATAATAACTTATATGCATTGTTTATAACAATACTAAATCCAAATCCCACGATGCATCTCTTTATACAATACACCACAGTATATATATCTATTTTAAATATCAATTTTATTGTCGTAAATTAGGACAATAGTTTAAAAAATCAGGAGGAAATTATGAAACGAGTTATTTTAATAGAAGTTTTACGGAGATTAGAGAATTTACCTAAATTTAAGAAAAAGATTAAGATCTTTGCGGCGATAGCAGTATTAACGTTGTTTCTTGGAGTGGGAGCCATAGCTTACACAAGCTATTTAGGATTAAGCTATGTAGCTCAAACTGCTAGTAAAATTGACTTAGCCGAAGTCACACCAAATTTAGCAGAGCCCCTGAGATCTCCCGCAGTAACGCTTGCTAAAGACTGCTTTAATGTGGCTAAAAGTTTATTGAATTTTGACACACTACTGAATGTTCCCTTAGGCGAAAATGCTAAAACTATAAAAAATGCTTGTACATTTTAAAATTGGCTTAAGCCTTTTATAAATTGGCAAGAGATTGAAAAGAAGCGACATCTTCTTGAGTCAGCACGCGAAGACCAAGCCTTTCTGAAGCTCTTCTTTTAGCTTCAGCACCAATCACTCCGTGAAAATCTCCGTCTAAATCAATTTGCGCAGTACCGGCTGTGCGACTAATTAAAGGCTTAAAATTCATAGATCTCATCAAATTCTGAAAAGTTATAGCCAGGCTCAGAGCTGCAGAATCAGTTTCGCCAACATCGTATTCAGGGAACTCACAATATAGTGTAAAATTTCTTTTCTTTGCATCTTCCATAGTAGGGTCAACTTCACATAGCGTTTTTAAAACTCTTCTGCTCAATCCAAGTGCTTTAGTGGCGATCGACCCCCGCGCATCGATCACTCCATGTCCCAGTGTTGAACACAACCAATAGGGCAAGCAAAAACCACTTACTTCATCTTCGCTACAAGCCAAAAAATATCCTCGATTCCAATGTGGAAGCTGATTCCATTCAACGAATCGATCATGAGTCACGTATACAATCCTTAAATCACTAGAAAGTGCCAAAAGAGTTTCCCTACAAAGATTAAGAGTGCTTGCATCAAGGCTACTAAAAGCTTCATCTAAAAATAAAAAATCAATTTTTTCGGGGAAATCAGCCCAGAGCCTAAACCATGCCAACAAATTTACCTCACCAGCCGAGAGAGTCATTTGCGCAGAGTTATTTTCGGGATATTTTTCATTCAGTTTTTCTAAAACCACTCTCCATCTTTCAACTATAGGGAAGGGCAGCCTTTTAGACATTTCATTATAAATTTTTTCTGCCTTATGGGTATTTAGCGAAGTTTTTTGAGGACCCAAAACCTGCGCCAGAAAACCTTTGAATTCCTCAAAACAAGGTGCTGAAGGCGATAAGTAGTAGCAACCGCGCTCAAATAAAAAATTCCGAGCTTCTACTAATTTACTTTGCTCTACGAAAGAATTACTTTCCTGCAAACTACACAAACTTCGCAATAGAGTGCTTTTTCCACTTCCATTGGGTGCATGAATTACAGAAAGCCCAGCAGCCGAGCTGATATTAATTTCCACACCAGACAAATTAAAACTAATTTCTTTAGTATTTACAGTTCTTAGAGGTTCTAATCTATCATTTATATTTTCGGAATTATCAGTTTCATTCTTTTTTAGAATAAGGGCTAAAGCATTATTTTCGCGTTTCAAACGTAAGTTTTCAATCAGTCCCTGAACAGAACGAATCACATATTGCGAGACTCCCATCCATACAAATAACACATAGAGTGGTAGTTGCTGCGTGAACATAAGCCAAGCAAAGACTCCAAAGCTCAGTAAATAGGGTAATTCAATGAGCCACTGTGAAATGAAATTATTTCTCATTGTAAATTTAAATACTCGCATTTTCACTCTTGAAAACTCTTGAAAACGATCACGAATCCATGAAGTTTTCTCATTTTTCCAAAGCTGTGAAAGTTCTGGGTGGGCTAAATAATTATGAAACCATTTATTAAACTTATCTGTTGCAGTTTCGTTTTCGCTAAGCAGATGGCTATAGCTCTGCTGCCATAAACGATGACTCAACCATGTTCCGCAAGCTAATAAAGAAAAAACTGACAAGCCTAAAGTCATTTGCGGACCCCAAAACGACAGTATCGACAAGACTGCTGAAAAAACAAAAAGGGATTGATTGCGTAGCATTGTCAAAGAATTCGAATAATATCTTGGGGCTCTCTCAGTAATGTTTTGAAATATTTCTTGGCGATTTTGAGATTTTTCTAAACTCAACTTCAAGGGGACCTCAGTCTCCTGCATTTCCCAAAATTTCAGTGCCCAGTATGAAGTTAAATTTGAGTGAAGTGCATTAAAACAAAGTGCCAGTAACTTAAAAATTGCGAACGGTAAAATAAGTAATATTAGCATCTGAGAATAATCCGTGATCGATCCAATCCCAGAAATGACCTTGCCTTCAAAGCGAAAAGCCCAATACGCTAATAGCAATTCAACTACTACTAACGTTGCTAAAGATAATTTCCTAACTAAACTTACATTTTTCATTTTATTTAACATCCATTAGATATTCTAAAATTCGTTGACTTAAGGGAATTTCAAACGATGTGTTTTTTTCATACCAGGCCCATCCTGGTCCAGGGTTGGCTTCTAAACACCAATAAACACCTTTAGAATCTAGAATAAAATCCATACCCATCAATGGACAACGTTCAATGTCTTGAACTGCCATACAAAAATCTTTTAATTCTTGAGGCATGTGATGCTCTCTCATTGTCCAGCCCCCACTGGCGTATCTATAATCGGCTGTATTTTCGCCACCTAAAATTTCTACAGGCCAGAACTCTCCGTTAAAGCAATGTATGCGTATATTTCGCCCAAGTATTTTTTCTTGAAAAAGTGAGGGTAGGTCGCTTGGTCCAGATTGGTTAAGACTGTAAAATTGATTTTGATCTACAACCTGCGAACGAATTCCTGATAAAGATTTTACGATTGCAGATTTTGGTAAAAATTCAGACCAAGCTTGAGCTTCATTTGAACAAGTTTTGAGCAAATAGGTTGGGGGAAGTTTCACAAGACTAAGATTGAGTTTATCTATAGCTCGTCTTAAAGAAAACTGACTTTGATAAAGCTTTGATTCATTGGCTTGCTGATCGCAAGGTCGACACAATAATCTTCCTCTCCAAGCACTGATAATATCAAAAAACTCTCCAATGGCCGTAAAGCGAACGTCATCTGACTCCACCATGGCGCCTCGCAAATATACAGACCTCGGAGTGATTTGTTGCGAAGCAATACTGATTCGCAATTCACCGTTAAGCAGGGAGTAATTCCATTGAGTTAAAATATTATCTAAACTCAAAAACACTACGGGGTCGTTAGGTGTTAATTGAGTTGCAAGATGTTTTAAAACAAAATCATTAGCAGGACCAATACAAACAGCTGGATTAATTATGCCCAATTTTGTAGATGGCCGACTACTTGCTTTTAAATTCTCTTCTTTGAGTCGAGCGCCTCGTACAGCAGGACGAAGATCGGGTGTAATAAATGTTCTGAGCGTGTTCATTTTAAATATATTTCATTCACTTTATCGAATTGTTGAGTAGAAGAATAACTAGCAATGGGTAGGGGAGTTACTGAAGCTAATACAAATTTATTTTCGTTAATAAAAAGTAAAATTTCAGCACTTTTAATTTCTAATTCACTTAATACTCGACAAGAAATTTCGCTAAGCTTTTCTGCTTCGAAGTTAGAATCTAGATGAGACTGATCGCATAATGCAAAATCACCCATGGCATTAGAATAGATAACAACGCTACGACCCATTGGTCTTTTGATAAACAAGTTAGCACCTGACAAGGATTCATTAACTCTCCATCTGGAAAAATCATAAATGTTAGATTCAACAGTTTCTTGAGCATCCCATTGAGGTCGAGTGCCACCTGCCACATAAGATGGGAGTTCTACTTGAATTTCTGATAAAGTACTTCGAAGTCTCTCCCATAAGAGCGGCAATCCATAGAATCCATTTAAATATCCTAAAGCACTTGAGCTACGCGCTTCTTTTGAAACTGTTATGACTAATCCCGAAACAAAAGCTTCGAATTCTCTTTTTGCATAATCTCGATCGACTTCAGAAAAGCGTGAAAAATAGGATTCAGGCAATTCTGTCATACGACTGAAAATTTTTGAACCTGACTTAAGACTTATCTGACGATTGTCTTGCAATGTCATTTGCAAAACATCTTCAGCCTCGACATTAACTTTGATACTTTTAGCTTTGAGAATATTTTCGGGGCTAATACATGAAAAATCAAAATTGTGTAAGCTAGAAAGACGCTCTAGGCTTCCGATTACCGGATCCTTTACACTGTCACCTATAATCAAAAGCCTAGACATATCGCCTCCAACTAACGAAAACTTATGAGTCCGCCTGTGAGTTTTATGAAAACTCTAGGAGCCTCATGCTTTGTGACAAAACTTGCAGCGGCTGGTCCATACTGACTTGTAATGACCAATCGTGAATCTGAAGTTTCTATCATGCCACCCAAAGTGTTCGCTTCTAAACGAGACACTTGGTCAAGCAGCGCACTTGAATCTTTAACCACAATCATTCCACCACCATGACTGATTTCGACATCAGACTTTAGAGGAAGACTAAGATTAAGAGTGGCACCTGAGGGGCACTTATTGGGATTCACATGATCTAAAGTCATAGTCTGAGCTTTTTTGCTCAAAGTGACTTCAGAATCGCATCCTGGCTTTTTGCTATAGCTAAATTTTTCTGTATTCAAATTAGCATCAAAGCTCAAACGCAACTCACCTTTATCAACATTAACCTTTAGTGTTTCGCCCGAAGCGACTCCCATAACACAAAGACTTAACAGCGAAATCGCAACGTTTTTCATGTGTGCTCCTTAAAAAAGATACGTTGAAGCAGAAGTGGAGTGGGTGGCTTGAGAATTAATTTTTTCCTTGCCGTCGCTACTTCCTTCTTTACCGTCGCTACCGCCTTCTTTGCCATCGCTACCACCAATTCCAAATACAATTTTAGTTTTTAAAATTTCGTTGTTCATTTGAATACCTCCTAAGTATTTTGAGTCTCTTCATGAGACTCAAGCTGAAGTGCACTAATCGTGCCAACGCCTGAAAGGACTTAAATTGTATTTGAGACTAAATCTGAAAATTTTATTCCTATGTAGCGGATTGAAATCCGAGACTTCGGAAGCCACTCTGCGTAAACATAATAAGATTACTTAATAATCGTATCTGGTACGGCATTTTTAAATTTGTATATCATCTCAGTTTTCATAGGGAAAAAAATCCTAGTTTACATAATCGTTCTTGTATTATGAGGCTTTTTTTAGGGTAGGGCGCGCCTAGTTCTTTAGCCTAGTATCAGTGTGTGTTTTACCGCTTTGGCCGGGTCTTTGCGAGTTTGCGCCAGAGCTACTCGCTAGATTGGGCTCTCTAGCACCATCCTTCAAAAGAGGAACAAGGCGCTGAAGCTCACAGGATCTATACCAGGCAAATAATTTCTTCTGCTTAGCAAGCATGGGATCGCCCTCATCAGGGCGATTTAGAAAATCAAGCATTAGGCCTAAGCGTTTTATGAGCGCCAAAGCTAATTGCATTTTATAATAACCATCATCAACTTCTTTATCTAATTTAGTTTCAAGAGCTTTGATGTCTTTTTCTAAATCATCTTTGCTCATGAGTTTCGAAGGATTATAGAAATGAACCAAAAT
>JAGNHS010000077.1 GCA_018001635.1 Pseudomonadota bacterium
TGAAAGTTTGGATTGTTAGACATGCTTTAGCCATGGATCGTGAGGAGTATCGGCGTCAATTCCATCAAGTGGATTCACTTCGACCTCTCGTGCCCCAAGGTCGTAAGCGTTCGAAGCGAGTTTTTAAGTATTTAAAAAATCAATTATCTGAAGTTGAGTGGGTGCTTTCGAGTCCCTATTTAAGGGCCAAGGACACTGCAAAGATTTTTTCTAAAAAGATGACTAAGAAGAATTCTTTAGTGTTGCTGAATGTTTTAACTCCTGAGGCTGATGTCGAAGAGCTCATCATTCTGCTGTTCTTCTTGGAGAGTTTTTGTCGATCTTTGATGATTGTGGGTCATGAGCCTCATTTGAGTCGTTTCTTAAGTTTTTTGTTTCCTCAGCAAAAACGATGGAAAAATTCCGAGCTCAAGAAGTCCTCTGTTTGTGCCTTGCGTTGGCAAAAGGATACTGTGAAATTTATAAAATATTGGACTCCAAAAAATATTAAAACATGAAAGAATAGCAATATGAAAATTTTAGTCAGCGGTGGAGCAGGATTTATTGGAAGTCACGTTGTAGATCAACTTGTTCAAAAGGGGCATCAGGTGACAGTGCTCGATCATTTTAAAAGTGGTCGAATGAGTAATTTAAAGCAAGCGATTGAAGTTTCAAAAAAAAATAAAAAGCCATTAAAAATTATTCGTGGAGACGTTTCAAAATCAGAAGTTTGGAAAAAAATGCCAGCTTTTGATGCTTTTTTTCACTTTGCGGCTCAAACTTCAGTGACTGCTTCTGTGTCTCAACTCCCCTTAGATTTTTCTTGGAACGTGAAAAGCGTAGAGCATATCATTCAGTGGATTCGAAAAAAGAAAATTCGTTTTGTGATGTATGCCAACACCGCAGGAGCTCTTTATGGAGATGCTTCTCAAATACCGACAACAGAGCAGTCTGTTTTAAATCCTCTGTCTCCCTATGGTGCGACTAAGTCCTTTTTGGAAACCTATTTGAGAGCTTTGAGTTTTAGTTGGAAAGGTTCCGGAGATTGTGATTCTAATCCCAGCTCCTCAAAATATTTTTCTTGGGCCTCTATGCGATTGGCGAATGTCTACGGACCAAGGCAAATCTCTAAAGGTGAAGCTGGCGTGATTCCTATTTTTACGGAAAAGTTTTTGGCTCAAAAAATTCCTTCAATATTTGGAAGTGGTCGCGAAACTAGAGACTATGTACATGTTGGAGATGTGGCGGCAGCATTTATGTCGATTTTTGAGAAGATGCAATTGCAACCCATTGATGACGTTTTTAATGTGGGAGCCACTCGCGAAGTTCCTACTGAGTTAATTTATAAATTAGTTCGAGAAGAACTTATAAATGTTCTTAATAAAGACAATAAGAAGTTTTCTAAAGTTTTATTGTGGCTTACGAAAAATTCTTCTCCAAATTTTTCGCCATTACGTCCTGGTGAGTTAAAACGTTCCGCTGTTTCTGTGGATAAGTTGAAAAGTTTTTCAAATTGGTCACCTAAAAAGACTATTGAAGAAGGAATAAGGGAAGCTGTTCAATATTTTGTCGCCCACGAAATATAAGTATTCTTTTAAAGACTTATCCAGACGCAGTGTATCTTAAGAAAATTTCCAACACCTAGTGTTTTTTTAAGAGCTTCATTATTCTACCTAGAACAAACCTTTTTAAAGGAGAGGCATAAAAAACATGAAAAAAATTTTTGGATTAGCATCAGCAGTTGTTTTAACATCAGCATCTTTCGCGGGCTCATACGGCGACGCAGGTTGTGGATTCGGTTCCATGATCTTCGGAAACCAAGCCGGATTTATGCAAGTGTTTGCAGCTACTACTAACGGTACTTCTGGAAGCCAAACTTTCGGTATCACAACTGGTACTTTGAATTGCGGCGGTGGCGGTTCAAGCCCAACTGCTCTTCAATATATCGAAACTAACAAAGTTGCGATTTCTAACGACGCTTCTCGCGGCGAAGGCGAAGCACTTGTTGCTCTTTCTCAAATGATGGGCTGCCAAGATAGCAAAGCTTTCGGTTCTGCTATGCAAAAGAACTTCAACAACATCTTCCCTTCTCAATCTGTAGAAGCTAAGTCTGTTGAATCTTCTGTTAAGAACGTTATCAAAACTAACGCTCTTAGCTGTTCAGCTAGCTAATTGATCTCAGATCTTTGATCTGTTAAACCCAGAAGCAATGTTATTGCTTCTGGGTTTTTTATTTTCTGCAGTAACTTTTACAAGTTTTGCTCAAGACAATCTTCAAGAACTCTCCAATCAAACTAGATGGCATCGATTAGCTCATTATAAAAAAAGCTTTTGGGGCTCTTGGAATAGTGAAGCTGATGGCCCGGGCTTTTTCTTTAGTCCAAAGGGGAAATCTGACCCTGAGGCCGAATTAAGGGCCACATTGGAAGCCTTAAAAAGCCCTTTTGATGAAACTAAGGCTGATGATCATCCTTTATGTAGATTCCCGCTTCGTCGGGATTGGTTGATTTCCCAAGGCTTGCTCAATTTACCCAAAAATTTGAAGTGTCCTAAGTTTGAGCAATTTAGATTTGTTGTTGATGCTGAAAAAGTTTCAATGGTTTTCTCAAGCTATTATCTTAACAACCCTTCATCGGCTTTTGGGCATACCTTTCTAAGGGTTCATCGAAAACAATCCTCTCAATTTGGAAAAAAGGCTGAGTTGCTTGATAGTGGTGTTAATTACGCGGCGGCTACAACAACTTCGAATGCCTTTTTGTATGGTCTCTATGGATTGACTGGAGTTTTTAAGGGTTATTTTGCGAAGCTGCCTTATTATTACAAAGTTCGGGAATATGCGGATTTTGAATCTAGGGATCTTTGGAGTTTTGAACTTAATTTAACTCAACTTCAGGTTGATCAAATGATCCAGCATTTGTGGGAACTGGGTCAAACCTATTTTGATTATTTTTTTCTTTCAGAAAACTGTTCGTATCATTTGATAACACTATTAGAGCTTTTAGATGATCGATGGGATTTTTCTTCACAACTACCTTCTGGTTATGTGATTCCATCTGAAACAGTTAAAGTGTTGGCGCGAACCCCGGGATTGATTAGCAAAATAGAGTTTCGACCTTCCTCAAGACGCGTTTTTGAAACAAGTTTTTCAAAACTGAACGCCAATGAACGTGATGCTTTTTTTAATTCTATTGATCATTCCAATCCTGACGATCTTTCAAAAGATTTGAGCGATGAGACTCGTCAAAAAGTTTTAGACACCGCTATAGATTATTGGGATTTTCGTAGAGCAAGAGACATTCTTATAGAAGAAAAGTCTGCTATGGAGCTCAAGCAAAAATATCTTTTAGCTAGAAGCCAAATACCACTCGTCACTCCCATGAGAAGTTTTGAGGCTCCAGCAGACGAAAATCCCTCCGTTAGTCATGATCCCAGTGTGTTTGGATTTTTTGGTGGAGCCAGTCAGTTTGATAAGGGGCTTGTAGAAATTCAATATCGCTCAGCTTTTCATAATAAAATTGAGTGGGCTCCCGGAAGTCCAAAATATACGAGTATGGAACTTTTAGATGCGCAGATTCGTTTAGGGTTGGAGAAAATGCGACCCTATTTACAGAACTTTTCCTTAGTGAGTATTGAGTCTTTGAATCCAGTTAAATCTTATCATTTTCCACTGTCTTGGGATCTTAAGGTGGGTGCTGAAAGGATTGCTCAAAAAACTCATTGTAAGAATCAAGAATGTTTTGCCGCTGTGGCACGCGTGGGTGGGGGCTCTAGTTTAGAACTCCCTTGGAAATTTAATCTAAGCCTTCTAGGTGATTATGAATTAGCCGCAAGTGATGGCTTTAACAAAAGTTATTTTCGACAATCGATGGGGCCCCATATAATTTTTTATCGACCCATGAGCTCTCGATTAGGGCTATCCTTTGATGCAAAGATTTTTTATCATCTTTTCTTTAAAGACTCCTGGAGCTATTCTCATAGTGCTAAGCTCATTTGGGCTTGGTCAAAGAATGTGGATAGTCTCCTTCAGTGGGGGAAGGATTCCAAGGGGCATGAAGTTTTTGCGGGGCTTAGGTATTTTTTCTAAGTTTTTATTTCGAATCTCTTTTGCTTTTATATTTTTATTCTTAGTGTCTTGTAGTTCACTTTTTTATTATCCAAGCCGAGGCTTGCATTTCCCTCCTCAAATGATTGATGCCAAGCCAGAAGATGTATGGATTCCGATTGAAGGAAAGGGACAAGTTCATGCTTGGTATTTTCCGCAATATGTAGAAAAGAAAAGTCATGGCATAGTTATTTATTTCCATGGGAATTCTGGAAATATCACTTCACATTTTTTGAATCTTTATTGGATTCGTAAGTATGGATTCGATTTATTAGCTTTTGATTATCGAGGTTTTGGCTTATCAACATTTAATAATACGCGCGATGATGTGACTAGAGTGTCTACGATTGAAGATGGTATTGCGGCCATGGCCTGGGCTGTTAAGCAAAACCCATCTCGACCTCTCATAATTTTTGGTCAAAGTTTGGGTGGAGCCGTGGCACCTCAATCTATTTATAGATTCAACGATAAAGACAAAATCAAATTACTATTTTTAGATTCAACTTTTCACTCTTATAGAAGTGAAATGAGTAGCGTGATGTCTAATAGTTTGATCACTTGGCCCTTTCAGTGGATTCCCTATTTAACTTTAACAGAAGACTATTCTTCAAAAGACGTTTTAGCTGATATGAACCCCATTCCGACAGTGGTGATGCATGGAAGTTCTGACCAAGTTGTAAGCTACAAATGGGGTCGAAAGGTTTTTTCTTTATTAAAAGATCCTAAAGAGTTTTGGCATATTGAAGATGGTAATCACACGGACGCTTTTTGGTCCTATGAAGGAATTTTTAGAAAGAAATTCATTAAAAGAATTTATCAAGAATTAAAACTCGTCGTGCCCCCAGATGTGCTTAAAGAAGACTCTGTGGACACTAGTTATTCTTATGAGTTGCCCTATGCTAAAGGTCAATCTTTTGAAGTTTTACAGGGGCGCGGTGGTTCTTTTTCTCATCAGGGAGTGCATAAATACGCCATAGATTTTGAAATGCCCAAGGGTACAGATGTTTGTGCAGCTCGCGATGGAGTTGTTAATGATTTAAAAGATGGATTTAATGATGGCGGGCCACAGGAAAAATATTTAAAAGAAGCCAATTATATTGTTATTGCACATTCCGATTCATCTTATGCAGAATATTATCATTTGGATAAAGGCAGTTTAAAAGTTAAAATTGGCGATCGAGTAAAGACTGGGGATTGTTTTGCAAAATCCGGCCAAAGCGGATATTCAGCAACTCCTCATTTGCATTTTATGGTTTTTGTAAGAGCTTCAAATGGAGAGAAAAAATCAATTCCAACAGTCTTCAACACAAATGACAATCAATCCCTTATCTTACGCAAAGGCCAATCCTACACCCGCTAAAAGGTAAAAGGCGCCTAGCGACTTTTTACCACCGCCCCCCACCTTTTAACCATTAGATATGTTTTATAGCGTCGTGAAGTTCTTTGGCGTCCGAAATGCTAAGCAATTTTTGTGATGAATTTTTAATTTTATCTTTCTTTTTCTTTTTAATTTCATGATCGCCGCACGCAATATTTAAGTACTCATTTAAATACTCACCCTCTCCGCGTGCAATATCGGATTGAAGTTTTTGGAAGTTTACGAGGGCAAAACGAATTTGATTTAAATTATTTTGTTCGTTGGGAGACAATGAAGCATTTTTGCCGAGCTTTTTGAGTTCTGCGTAATATCCAGTAGGTGAATATTGAATCATTTTTCCCGACAGTGCATCAGTTGCCCATGAAAGAATTGAGGTTGTATTAAAAATGGAAACAGTATTTAGAGTTTTATTGATTCTAAATTCTGAAGATTCGTAGCCGGGAAGTTTCACTCGAGCCTTGAACTCTTTAAAGGCTTGTCGATCGAGATCAAAAACAAGTGGGGTTTTGCCCTTGAGTTCTTCGTTTATGAAAACGTCGGCTCCGCTGGGTTCGGATTTGATTGTGATTTTATCGCTACGCTCACTAAACAAAGTGGCGCAAGAATTTAATAGTAAAATCATTGTAGGGAGTGCGGATAATTTTAAATATTTTGTCATCTTGGATTTTTAATCCAATTTTATAAGTCTGAAAAGTCTCTGTAATTTTATACTTTTTTAGTTTCTAAGTTCAGCAAATACGCTTTAGTTCTGTTACCGCCAAAAGCACTGAATCCTCCCATGCCATTTTGCTTTGGAAGCACTCGATGACAGGGAATAAGTAGCGGTAGAGGGTTTTTTGCAAGAGCAGTCCCTACGGCTCGACTCGCTTTAGGGCTTTTAATATTATGCGCGACATCTCCGTAATGAAGAGTCTTTCCATGGGGAATCTTAAAAGTATTTTTTAGAACTTTTCTTTGAAATTCTGAAAATTGATTCCAGTCAAAATACTTTTCAACAGTGGCCGGAATCGACTTTCCAGTTTTAAAATAACTTTTCACATATTCTTCAAGTTCATTAAGCCATTCTGGAATATTTTTTGAGCTTAGATTTGAAAAATCAGCTTTAACTTTATTTACTAAATGAATTTTAGTTTGCTCGGGAAGATAGCTTTTACGAATTGTTGAAGCATCCGCCACAATTGCCATTGTGCCAAGCGGGGTTTTTAAATACTTAAGAAACAAATTCATTGTGAGTTTTAATAACTATGGATAGAGAGCGAGTCTATTTATATTTTAACTCGCTCTCTATAAAATTGAGCAAAATGAAACTTCGAATTAATTAACTTTTAATAGTTCTACGTCAAAAATGAGAGCTGCATTTGGAGGAATCACTCCACCAGCGCCACGAGGTCCGTATCCTAAGTTGGAAGGAATAGTGAGCTTTCTTTTTTCGCCTTCCTTCATTCCTTGCACGCCTTGATCCCAACCTTTTATCACTTGTCCTACTCCCAAAGTGAACGAGAAGGGTTGTTTGCGATCGAGAGAAGAGTCAAATTTAGTTCCGTTTAAAAGTTTTCCTGTGTAATGCACTTCCACAGTGTTTCCTTTTTCTGCAACCTTACCGTCTTTTTTACCGGCTTGAGTGGTTTCAATTTTGAGTTCTTTTACGTCCATGCTGGTCTCCTTTTTTGAGCTTTTTTTTGATTCTTTTGGCGTGCTGCTAAAAGCCAAAGGGCTTAGCGCAGATCCGCTTAAGGTTAAAATGGTTAAAGCTTTGTAAAATTTATTTGTCATGAAATTAAATCTAAACCCAATATATAAAGCTGTCTTGCTGCAAAAAAACTTCAACGCTGCTTTAAGTCAAGAATCGAAAGCTTCGCGCGCGCGGCTTATGCGAGCGGCGTTGGATTTATTCAACCACCATTCTTCGGGTAAAGGGCGTCCGTTATAATGATTGGCCATAACATAACCATAGGCTCCGCATCCCATGATGAGTATATGCTCACCTTCCTGGAGTTTCGGGAGAGAATATCCTTTAGCTAAAACATCTGAACTTTCACAAACAGGTCCAACAACGTCGTATGTTATTTCTTGAGTTTCAGAAGTGATTGCAATCATGGGGTGCTCGGCTTGATAGAGGGCAGGGCGCATTAGTTCAGTCATGCTAGCATCCACTATGGCAAAATTTTTCTTTTGATTACTTTTTAGTCCAATAACCTCAGTGACGAGAATTCCGGCTTGCGCGCAAAGAGAGCGCCCGCATTCAGAAACTAAATGGGCTTCTTTGCCAAATAATTCTTTCCAGTTTTTTGAATGCTTACTTAGAATTTCACCATAATTTTTAAAATTTGGAATTTTATTGATCTCTTTGTAATTAACACCAAGGCCTCCGCCCACATCCAAATATTTTAAATTGAGTCCAAGGGCTTTTAGATTACTGGCTAATTGCAGGCTCAGAGTGATGGCTTGATCAAGCGCCTCTAATTGAAATAATTGAGAACCAATATGAAGGCTGATTCCTTTGCAGTCAAGCCATGGATCTTGATGGGCTTCTTTAAAAAGATCTAGAGCGCTTTCAAAATCTAATCCAAATTTATGTTCAAACAATCCTGTCGCAATATAGGGATGAGTTTTGGCGTCGACGTCGGGATTGACTCTAAAAGAAATCGAAACTTTTTTTTGTTTTTGAGAGGCTATTTTACTTAGGCGTAAATATTCACTTCGACTTTCAATGTTGATTAAGAAAATATCTTCATCAACGGCACGCTCAAGTTCGTCTGTGGATTTCCCCACTCCTGAAAACACACATTGACGTGGATCAAAGCCAAATTTTTTAGCTAAATCAGCTTCGTAATATGAAACTAAATCCAGGCCCACTCCTTTGCTTTTAAAAAAACTAAGGACGTCGGGGTTGTTATTTGCCTTCATCGCAAAATGTAAGTGAAGGTCGGGTATAATATTTAAAACATTTTTTTCAAATGAAATCCAAAGTGTTTCTAATACACTTTCACTATAAATATAAAAGGGAGTTTTAGCTTTGGATGGAATGAAATTCTTCCAGTTAGGAAAATCAATTTTAGTGCTTTCGCCAGATTCTGACATTAAGTCTTATTATCGGCGAGGGCGAAGGCTTCGTGAAGGGCTCGAATAGCTTTTTCTTTGTCTTTTTCCTGAATAATGGCAGAAATTTTAATTTCACTAGTAGTGATGAGGTGTGTTGGAATCTCTTGTTCTTTTAAACAATCAAACATTTTTGCGGCCACCCCAGTGTGAGTGCGCATTCCAACTCCAACTATGGATATTTTAATGGCGCTATCGAGCTGCACTTTTATGGGATAACCCGACAACAATTCTTTGGCTTTGGGCCCGTCTTCTTTAGGAAGGCTAAAGCAGATACTGCATCGACCTTTTTCATTGGGCGGAGTTTTGACAATCACATCTACAATGATTCCATGTTTAGCTAGCGGTTGAAAAATAGGGGCTGGAAATTGTGCTTCGTTGTTGTCGAGTTCGACTTCAAACAAACATTCTGCGGAGTCGGATGTGATGGCAGAGACAACGGGGGCTTCTAATAAATCATCGTTTTGCATAATCAAGGTTCCTTTGGCTTGAGGATTAAAACTCGAGAGGACTCGAATAGGTAAATTATATTTGGCGGCAATTTGTAATGATCGCATGTGCATCACTTTGGCCCCAAGGCTGGAGAGCTCCATCATCTCTAAAAAACTAATGGTCTCAATTTTTCGGGCTTCAGGAACAATTCTTGGGTCAGCAGTATAAACACCTTCAACATCGGTATAAATATCGCAACGTTTTGCTTTTAGCGCTACGGCAAGTGCGACACCAGAGGTGTCTGAACCACCGCGGCCTAAGGTTGTGATGGTGTCGAAATCACCGCTTCTATGGACTC